>CAZIAN010000125.1:0-11277 GCA_964537355.1 uncultured Pirellulales bacterium
AATAATCAATACGCAGTATCCAGCCCGGTCGAAGAAATGAGCCGGGTACCGGATTTGTATAAGCGAGGCGGGGGCTATGGTGTGGAGGCCCATCAGGTGGACGGCAATGACGTGTTGGCGGTGTATGAAAAGACGTGTGAAGCCGTTGACACCTGCCGCCTGGGTAAAGGGCCGGTGTTGTTGGAAGCCAAAACCTACCGGCACAGCGGTCATCATGTTAATGATCCGGGAACTTATATGCCTAAAGAGCGTCTGGAATATTACCGGGCCCGTGATCCAATCAAAATCGCACGCAATAATCTGATTGAACATGCACGCTGCACGGACCAGGACATAGAAGCCATTGAACAGGGCATCAACCGGCAGATGGAAAAGGCTATTGAATTCGGCAAAAACAGTGCCCAGCCTTCTGTCGAGGCTTTTCTTGAGGAGATTGAAACCAATTGAGTACTGAGACTGTTAACACTGATACCAGGATGCGCGAGCTTATGGTCCGAGAGGCTTTGAATGAAGCCTTATGTGAAGAGTTAGCCCGGGATGAACGTGTCTTTATCATGGGGGAAGGTATTGCCCAGCGCGGTGGTTCCTATAAAGTGACTGTCGGGCTGCTCGACAAGTTTGGGCCCAAACGGATAATTGACACTCCTATCTCCGAAGCCAGTTTTACAGGCATGGGCGTAGGTGCGGCCATCACCGGGATGCGTCCGGTAGTAGAGATACTCTTTATCGACTTCACCTCACTGGTTATTGACCAGATTGTTAACCAGGCCGCGAAGTATCGTTTCATGAGCGGCGGCAAGGGTCGTGTTCCTATGGTCCTGCGTACGCAAGGCGGCAGCGGCAACGGCCTGGCAGCCCAGCACTCGCAGAGCCTGGAGGCCTGGTATTATCATACACCCGGTCTCAAAGTCGTTATGCCATCAACATCTTATGATGCCAAAGGTCTGCTTAAGAGTGCCATACGCGATGAGGATCCCGTAATCTTCATTGAACACAAGCTGCTTTATATGGACAAAGGGCCCGTCCCGGATTCTGATTACACGATTGAACTGGGTGTTGGTGACATCAAACGTCCGGGTAACGATGTGACACTGGTTGCGTGGTCCGGCATGGTCAAACGCACTCTGGCCGCTGCTGAAGAACTCTCGGCTCAGGGCATTGATGCCGAAGTAATTGATCCCCGCAGCCTGGTGCCGTTGGATAAAGAGATGATCCTGTCATCTGTGCGCAAGACCGAACACCTCATCATCATACAGGAAGCCATACGCCGCGGTGGTGTGGCCTCGGACATCGCATCGATTGTACAGGAAGAAGCTTTTGATTATCTCGATGCCCCGATTAAAATACTGGCCGGCAAGAACACTCCGATCCCATTCAATGTAAATTTAGAAAAGGCCTGTGTGCCCGGGCAAGAGGATATTGTGTGCGCAGTAAAGGAGATTCTAAATACTTAAATAAAGGACATGTAAAATGAAAAACATGTGCGCAATCGTTGCGATTATGGCCGTATTTACACTGGCGGTATGTTTTATCATGACCGGCTCCATCTCCGAAGAGCTCAAATCCAAGCTCGATATCGACAACTCCGCTATTGGTACGATGGTTTTTATTTTCTCACTGACTTGCATGATTGTACAGCTCTTAGTGGGGCCGCTGGTGGATCGTGTTGGTCATAAATCCCTGGCAGTCCTTGGTTTTCTGGTAGCCGGAATTAGTATTTTTATCCTGGCCTTTGCCCAGAGTTTTGCTTTGGTTCTTGCGGCGGCAGTCTTATTGGGAATCGGAGCCATTTGCTGCAACACTGTAGGAAACACCCTGCTGCCGGTGGTTTTATTTGATGGTAAAGAACCATCCCGTGCCAGCAACTTCGGTAATGCCTTCGTCGGTCTGGCTTTTGTTCTGATTCCTTTGACCATTGTCACACTGATCAATGATCTTGGCTGGTCTTACGAAAGGACCCTTTCAATCATTGCGAGCGTAGTGCTGACTTTTGCCGTCTTTGCTTTCATCAGCAGCTATCCCCGCGTGTCCACCGGTTTTGAATTGGCCAAGGCTGTACGCCTGCTCAGCCAGCCTCTGATCCTGCTGGCGGCCCTTGCTCTTGTCTGTTATATCGGTCTGGAGTTTTCCATGAGCACATGGGTCAAACCTTTAATGACCGAACTCTACGAGAAAACAGGCAATACAAATGCTGTGCGTGACGCCGGCCGTATCTTAGCTCTTTTCGGCCTGGCTATGGCTGTAGGAAGGTTCCTGACCTCAATGGTAAAAAATCTCTCTCAGATCGGCACGTTCGTCGTTGCCGGCGGGGCATTGGTTGTTATAGGCTCGGTCATGATAATGGTATGCACCGCCAATCCCAAACTGGCCACTTTGGCCGTATTGGTAACCGGATTGGCCTTTGCTCCGATGTTTCCCACAATAGTTGGTGTTACGTTCTCTAAATATGACCCAGGTTTGTATGGTAGTATTTTCGGTATTATCTTTTCAATCGGCCTGTTAGGCTCCATGATCCTGCCTAAGCTGATTGGCAGCCTCAGTGTGAACAAAACCGTACAACAGTCCCTTCCTATCACGGCAATTATGGCGGGTGTGTTGTTGATAATTGCCCTGCTCATGGGAAGAGCGTATAAAAGGCACAACAAGTAACAGGGAATTCATTCAATGTGTTCTAATAAGGCATAAACATGGCTACAGCAGTTATCATGCCCCAGGTGGGGCAAGACATTGAGACCGCAACTATTGTGGATTGGATTAAAAAAGAGAACGATCTCATTCAGAAAGGTGACATCATTGCGACGGTGGAATCCGACAAAGCCGCCTTTGACGTTGAGGCATACGAGTCGGGAGTGCTTCTAAAAATCCTTTATAAGGAAGGCGACGAAGTTCGGGTGCTTACCCCGATTGCTTATATCGGCCAGCCAGGTGAAAAAGTAGTCACAGACCCCCCCCCCACCGACACTCCCTCAGTTCCGCCAGCTGATAACATCGCTCCATCCGTATCAGAGCCTAAGCGCGAACACAGAGGCCCGGCGGCCTCCCCGTCTGCGAGGCGACTCGCCCGGGAAAAGAATATCGACCTGAACACCGTGACAGGCACCGGCCCTGGAGGCAGAATTACCAAAGAAGACGTTTTGAATGCAGCCGAAGGTACGATTGGTACCGAAGCAGATGAAGTCATTCCCTTCTCACCGATGCGGGCCAGGATTGCCGAGCGTTTGACGCACAGCAAGCAAACCATTCCTCATTTCACCTTGTTCGCAGACATAGACATGACCGAGGCCAACACCTGGCGAAAACAATTCAACGAAAGTCAGGGGATAAAGATCACGTTCACAGACATGATAGTTAAGGCCGTGGCAAGCGCTCTTTGTGAGTTTCCCCAAATGAACGCCCATGTTGCTAATGACAGGATTATACTGAAAAAGGCAGTGAATATCGGTGTCGCGGTGTCGGTAACAGACGGCCTTGCCGTGCCGGTCATTGCCGACGCGAATACGAAAACTCTGATCCAGATAAGCCGGGAATCCCGAAAAAACACTGAGGCCATTCGCAAAGGCAAGCTGCTCTCCAATGCGACTGGTTCCTTTACGGTCAGCAACCTTGGAATGCACGCAGTCGATATCTTTTTACCAATCATTAATCCTCCTGAGTGTGCCATCCTGGCTTTAGGACAGGCTGTGGAAAAACCGGCAGTCGTGAATGGAACCCTATGTATCCGCCAAATTATGACCGCTACTCTGGCCTGCGATCATCGCGCCGTGGATGGTACGGATGCCGCCCGATTTCTGGAAACCATCAAACATCATCTGGAAGTTCCAACGCGTTTTGAGGAGTGAGCATGACAAAACAATTACAAGCCCTGATCTTTGATTGTGACGGTGTTTTGGTAGATACGGAAAGAGACGGCCATCGCGTGGCCTTTAATCAGGCTTTTGCTAAAAAAGGATTGAACATCGAATGGGACATACAGCTCTATGGAGACCTCTTAAAGGTTGCCGGCGGCAAAGAACGCATGAGGCACTACTTTAACGCCCACAAATGGCCCGACAATATCACAGATAAAGATGTTTATATTAAAGAATTGCATAAACTTAAAACCGACTGTTTTATGAAGATTATCGAATCCAGCCAACTGCCGCTGCGTCCGGGTGTGGCCCGTCTCGTGGACGAGGCCATCGCAGAAGGCATTACCCTTGCAGTTTGCTCTACCTCAAATGAACGAGCTGTCAGCCTCGTTGTAGAACGCATGCTTGGCCCGGAACGCAGGTCCCATTTTGCGGCTATTCTTGCCGGGGACGTGGTCTCTAAGAAGAAACCGGACCCGGAAATCTACAATCTGGCCGCCAACAAATTGAACCTTGAACCGACCCAATGTATCGTGGTAGAAGACAGCCGTAATGGTTTTCTGGCGGCCCGGGCCGCAGGTATGTATTGCATTGTCACCACCAACGGCTATACTGAACACGAGGACTTCTCCCGGGCCGATTTGGTGGTCAGTGAACTTGGAGACCCTCCCGAAGTTCAGGTACATATAGAGACCTTAAAAAAGATTATTGCGGACGGGTAACCTGTATAAGACTAAAAGGAGTATAACGAATGAAGATATTCTTGGATACTGGTGATGTTGAAGCCATAAAACGCGCCCACGACACAGGGCTCCTGGATGGAATAACCACGAATCCCACACATATTGCCAAGACCGGACGCAAATTTCAAGATGTGGTCAAAGAAATCTGTGGCATCGTGTCCGGCCCCGTAAGCGTGGAAGCTATGGCCGATACAGCCGAAGGCCTTATTCGTGAGGCTCAGAAAGCCGCTCAGTTGGCCCCGAATATAGCCATCAAGATACCCATGACAGTAGAAGGACTCAAGGCCGTGCCGACCCTGGAAGACAAGGGCATCAAGTGTAATGTCACTATGGTCTTCTCTTCCACCCAAAGCTATCTGGCCATGAAAGCCGGCGCTACTTTTGTAAGCATTGTGATTAGCCGTCTCGATGCTGTGTGTAACGAGGGTGACATACTGATCTCTGACGCAGTCACCATTAAGCATAATTTCAATTTTGGCTCCAATGTACTGGCGGCCAGCTTGAAGACGCAGAATCACGTGCTACGCTGCCTGCGCGCCGGCGTTGATATTGTGACGGTTCCCGAATCTCTGTTTTTCCAGATGTACAAACATCCACTAACAGACATCGGATTAGCCCAGTTCGCAAGGGATTGGGAAAGTGTTCCCAAGTGATTGAATATCAATAATTGAAATGAGGAGCTATATGATGAAGAAACTGTTTTTTATCTGGATATTTATCCTGTTTTGCAGTCAGAGTATCTTGGCCCAACCCGCTCCGGGCGACCTGTTCCGTGAATATCGATGGTTTTATGAAAAGGGAGATGCCGGCCAGGCGATTCGCGTCGGAGGAAAACAGGGAGAATCTTATCCTGACCGCGGCTCAGAACATGGATATATAAATGCTTCCATGCAATTGCCGCATGAACTGGACTTGACTGAGGCTGTCAAGGCCGAGATTGTGATTGAAAAAATCCTTTGCCACGATGGAACTACCGGTCTGGCCATCCAAATCAATAATAGCGACTGGTATTATTTCCCAGAAGCCAGTGATATTCCCGCTCCGCAAGCCAGGTACCAGCATCACACCTATCCTGTTGTGCGTGTTCCTTTATCGGTATTCAAATCAGGGCTTAACAACAGTTTCCGTCTGCGCGTGGATCCGAAGCATCCATGGCAATGGCCCCAGAATTTAATCAACGGCGTGCACATTCGTATCTACTACGATCCCGAGACCAAACCTCACCAGACCGGCACTATGACATCGCCTCAATCCGGTGACGCCCTTGGTGATACCGTGAAACTGTCTGTCGAGTATAACAGCGCCAACAGCCCGATCAAACAGGTCGATTATGTCGGTCTGTATGAAGATGTCAACTATGAGGGAGATGGTATCTATCGCCAGTGGCACTATAACTATTTTCATACCCGGCTCATGAATCACATCGGTTCGGCGGTCGAGGCTCCCTTTGAGATAATTTGGAATACCTCGTGGGTCCCGGATCAAAAGGAGCCTCTGCAAGTCGCAGCCCGAATCACCGACCAAACCGGCTTGACCTATCAAACCGTTGCAATCACAAATCTTTCGCTAAGGCACGCCGCCGGATCCGTGGAATTGTGCAAGCCTTATGACATACCGCAGAAGTGGGTCACACGCAGCGGAGAAAAGACAGAAAGTTTTGATGTCCGCGGCGATTTAAACAGAGCTGTTGCCGCCCAGCTTGTTTGGTCGAGCTGGAGTCCCGGCTATATGAACGGCATCCTGATTAACGGCACCAAAGTTTTTGACCGGGAAGGCCCCCGCTATCAGTCCTGTTATCATCGCGTGACTTTGACAGACCTGAGCATGTTTCATTCCGGGCGTAATGTTCTGACAACAGGAAAAACCCCGAAGTACGACGGAAAGATGGTACATGGAATGGAGGTGAACTGGCCGGGTATTATGGTCTTGATACAATATAATAAAAAAGGAGACTGACATGAGAGCAATCAAAGGTCCGGGCATCTTTCTTGCCCAGTTTTTACGTGACTGCGAACCCTACAACACTTTGGAAAACATTGGCAAATGGGTCTCGAATTTAGGCTATAAAGGTGTTCAGATTCCGACCTGGGATAGTCGAGTTATCGATCTTGACAAAGCTGCTAAGTCCAAAGACTATTGTGATGAACTAAAAGGTACGCTCAAACAGATAGGATTGGAAATCACTGAACTGGCCGCTCACCTCCAGGGCCAGGTGCTGGCGATTCATCCTGCCTATGAAACAGCTTTTGGACCCTTCTATCCGGATGGTCTGGATGATGCCGCGCGCATCGAATGGGCTACAGCAGAATTGATCAATTCCGTAAAGGCATCAGCTAATCTGGGGCTCAAAACTGTACCAGTCCTGTCGGGTGCATTAGCATGGCACATGATGTACCCCTGGCCGCAGCGTCCGGCGGGATTGATTGAAATGGCGTTCCAGGAACTCTATCGCCGCTGGAAACCGATACTTGATGCGGCCAATGATCAGGATATCACTATCACTTATGAACTCCATCCCGGCTCCGACATCTATGACGGTGCGACCTTCGAAATGTTTCTGGATGTTGCTGACGAGCATCCAGCCGCCTGTTTGAATTATGATCCGAGCCACTTTCTGCTTCAGCAGTTGGATTATCTTGATTTCATAAAATTATACGGCGACCGGATAAAAGCATTCCATGTAAAAGACGCCGAGTTCAGACCAACCGGGCGCGTCGGAGTTTATGGCGGGTATCAACCCTGGGCAAAACGGGCCGGGCGATTCCGTTCCCTTGGTGACGGCCAGGTGGACTTTACGCAAGTATTTACCCTGCTTACAGAAGCAGGTTATACCGGCTGGGCGGTTCTTGAGTGGGAATGCTGTGTTAAAAGCCCCGAACAAGGCGCCGCAGAAGGCGCGCCATTCATTGCTGACCATATAATTGAAGCTGCGGAAGTAGCCTTTGACGACTTCGCCGGAGGACAAACAGATACTGAGCAAAACAGAAAGATTCTCGGTCTGAGTTGATTAGGAGTATAATTATGAACGAGGAAATCAGAGTAGGCATCGTTGGTACACAGTTTATGGGGCGGGCTCATACTAAGGCATATCAGGATATACTTAACTTCCTCGATTTGCCTGTAAAGCCGGTCCTGCGCGCAGCCTGTGACATAAATCAGTCCGACTTGGATTCGTTTGCAAAACGCTTCGGATGGCAAACAACAGAAACGTCCTGGGAAAAAATGGTCGCGCGTGACGACATCGACCTTATCGACATTTGCACACCTAACGTTATTCACATGCCGATTGCCGTTGCTGCTGCCGGGGCCGGCAAGCACATCCTTTGCGAAAAACCCGTCGCTATGACCGCAGACGAAGCTCAAAGGATGCTCAATGCCGCTCGCCAGGCCGATGTCCGAAATATGGTGGCTTTTAATTACCGCCGTGTTCCGGCACTTGCTCTCGCCAGGCAGCTTATCGAACAGGGAAAGATTGGTCGCGTATTCCACTTCAACGCGGTCTATTACCAGGACTGGCTCGTCGATCCTGATTTCCCCTTCGTTTGGCGGCACGACATCAAAAAGGGAGGCTCCGGCGCACACGGTGACATGAACGCCCACACAGTCGATTTGGCCCGGTTCCTTGTCGGAGAAATTAAGACGGTCTGCGCCGCTGAGGAAATCTTCATAAAGGAGCGCCGTCAGAGCGGCGGCAAGGGTACCGGCACTGTTACAGCAGACGATGCCATGTACTTTCTTGCTCGTTTTAGCGATGGCGCGCTGGGTTCATTCATGGCTACACGATTCGCAACTGGACGCAAGAATTTTCTGCGTCTGGAAATTTTCGGTAGCGAAGGGAGCCTGCTTTTCAATCTCGAAAGACTAAATGAATTGCAGTTCTATTCGAAAAGCGATGCTGCTACCGAGCAGGGCTTTCAAAACATCCTTGTTACCGAATCCGACCATCCATACGTAAAGAACTGGTGGCCCCCGGGACATATAATCGGCTGGGAGCATACATTTATCCACGAGATAAGTGACCTGCTGCTTGCGATAGCCAGAAAAGAACCGGTTTACCCGGACTTCTATGACGGATTGCGGTGCCAGCAAGTATTGGATGCAGTCTGTGAATCGGCCAAGGAGGAACGTTGGGTGGACATCCCCAAAAAGTAGTGACACTCGGCGAGTCCAAATTAAGGAACTTTGTCACATATTTCGGAGGTATATAAATATGAACAATCAAGAACGACAAAAAATGATTTCATTTTTGACAAAGATCAGGACCGGACGATTATTTCTTTTGGCCTGTTTATTGTTAGTATTGTTCGCATGTTGCCATAGCGCCCAGGCCAGGATTCGTTGGGAACGCAAGACCTTGCCCGGCCCCAATAACGGCAACCAGCAGACAGCCTGTATCACAGCAGACCTTGATAAGGACGGCATTGACGACTTTGTCGTGACCGAACGTACTCGAACACCATCCGTGGTCTGGTACAAGTACAACGGAGAAAGCTGGGACATGAATATAATCGACAACACCCACCTTAAGCCGGAAGCCGGTGGTGATACCTGCGATATTGACCGAGACGGTGACCTGGACGTCATCTTTGGCCAGGATGCCAGTGGAAACGAGATATGGTGGTGGGAAAATCCTTATCCGGTCTTCACCATGCCATGGACACGTCACATCATTAAAAATGCCGACGGAAAAAAACATCATGACCAGACTGTCGGAGATTTCGACGGTGACGGGAAGCTGGAGCTCGTTTCATGGAATCAAGGGGCCAGGAAACTTCTGCTTTACGAAATACCTTCGAATCCCAAACAAACCGGGCCCTGGTCTTCTGCCACTATTTATTCCTGGAGTTCAGGGCAAGAACGTGAAGGTTTTCCTTCCATCCCCATGGATATTGATCTGGATGGCAAGGTGGACATTGTGGGAGGCGGCCGCTGGTTCAAACATCAAGGCGGCACCCGGTATGAGGAAAATGTCATTGATGCCGAGATGGCCTTTACTCAATGTGCTGTGGGCCAGTTGGTCAAGGGTGGACGTCCGGAAGTCGTCTTTAGTCCCGGCGATATGAACGGTGACGCCAAGTGGTACCAGTGGAATGGCCGGGCATGGATCGCTCAGACGCTGCGATATATCATCCATGGACATACCTGCGAGATAAGGGATATAGACAATGATGGAAATCAGGATGTATTTATCGGTGAGATGGGCAGCCCGGGTGCCGGTGACAATGCCAAAACATATATATGGTATGGCAACGGCAGGGGTGGTTTCACAGAGACAATCGCCTCTCATGGTCAGGGCATCCACGAAGGCAAGCTGGCCGATCTGGATGGTGATGGCGACCTGGATATCCTTATGAAGCCGTACAATCACAATTCTCCTCGTGTAGATGTACTTCTGAACAAAGGTGTGCAAAAAGTCTCCCTGGACAAGTGGAAACGTTACTTCATCGACGACCTGCCGCAAAGGGCAGTGTTCGTGCAGGGAGCTGATGTTGACTGCGATGGACACAAGGATTTGGTGGCGGGAGGCTGGTGGTGGAAAAACCCCGGAAAACTATCCGGCACATGGAAAAAGAATTTCATCGGTAAGCCTCTAAATAATATGGCCATTGTATATGACTTCGATGGTGACGGCGATCCGGACATCCTTGGCACGGAAGGCGTGGGTGCCGACAAGAACACCACGTTCGTATGGGCACAAAACAATGGCAAGGGCAGGTTCTCCATCCTGAAGAACATTAATTACAGCGGCGGTGGTGACTTCCTCCAGGGATGTACTGTCGGACGTATTGCCAATGGATTGCAGGTCGCGCTCTCCTGGCATCGTGACGGGGGTGGTATCCATGCCCTGAATGTCCCTTCTGACCCCGCCAAGGCAAAATGGACATCGACCCTGCTTAGCACGACCGTAAGCAGTCCGCCACAGGGAGAAGACCTGGATTACGGCGACATCGACAGGGATGGGGACCTGGATCTCCTGCTGGGTGACGTGTGGCTGCGCAACGATGGCAAAAAGTGGACAACGTTCCGCATGGGAAGGATTACCGAAGGTGAGCCCGACCGATCGGACCTTGCGGATATCAACGGAGATGGCCGACTGGATGCCGTGGTTTCTTTGGAGAATGGTACTGATGTATGGTGGTTCGAAGCGCCGGAGGATGCCACGGATACCTGGAAACGCCACAAGATAGATGTGATTGATGGTCAGGGTTTCAGTATGGACACTACCGATTTCGATGGGGATGGGGACCCGGACGTGGTGATCGGTGAACATCGAGGCAAGCAGGAAAACCGCGTGATAATATTTGAGAACGTAAGAGCAGGAAACAGATGGAAACAACACGTGATCGACAAAAGCCCTAAGAACATTATTGACCACCACGATGGAACCCAGGCAGTGGATCTCGATGGCGATGGCGATTTGGATATCATCTCCATCGGGTGGTATAATCCGAAAGTATGGGTATTTGAGAACCTGTGACTTCAGTGAATTCGTGTAGAGAACTATAAGAAAAAACTGATATTTACCTTGACGAGAGTAACGTTAATCAGTTATAAATGAGAACGGTAGGAGATCAGTTACTTTCGTTCTCTCAGGAGGTGTAATTTCTATGGCTTATTTCAGGTGAATTCTGGTATCAAATTCAATAGCAATCTTCCGGCCATTCTTAAACGCTGCTAAATCCAAA
>CAZIAN010000126.1:0-1204 GCA_964537355.1 uncultured Pirellulales bacterium
AAAAGATAAAGGCTATCAGGACCAAGAGACGCGGCAAAGAGTCTGCGAGGGAAGGTTATGCTGAGCAAACTATCGAAAGCTACAAGATCACTATCAAGAAATTTTGGAGGTGGTTAAAAAATCCTGGGTTGATGCCAAAAGAACTAAAGGAAACAGCATATCCCCCGGAAGTAAACTGGATCAAGCGCAGGAAAAGCAAAAATGGCTTGTTACCCAAGGACGTCTGGACTCCGGAAGAGATAAATAAGGTTGCTGGCCTGGTTGGCAACACTCGTGATAAGGCATTTATCCTTGGTCTTTTCGGCTCCGGTTGCAGGATTGGAGAGTTCCTTTTATTAAAACGCGAGGACGTCGTATTTGACGCATACACCGCACAGATTCTTGTAGATGGCAAAACCGGTTCCCGCCGCGTAAGGTTAACACCTGCAGCCAGCCTTGCCATGTCGGCTTGGCTCGATGTGCATCCTAATAAGAGTCCTGAGGCCCCGGTCTGGATAAACATTCAGGTACGTAAGGAAATGCCGAACCAGCATTTGAGTTACGCCTGGGCTTATAAACTCTTGAGGGATTTGGCGAAACGAGCAAAAATCAACAAGTCTATCCGACCTCACCTTCTACGACATTCGCTGGCAACCTATTATGCCCCAAAATTAACTGAGGCAGTGATGAATGAGCATTTTGGGTGGCAGCAGGGAGGAAGAACGGCTTCTATTTATACCCATCTGAGCGGTAAACAGGTAGACGATCAGATTCTGGCCGTATTTGGTAGAAAGAAGGTAGACCTACAAAGCAATAAAGCTGTTGATATTGTATTATGCCAACGATGTGGTTTAGAGAATACACCAACTTCAATACAGTGCAGGAAATGCGGTTTTCCTTTAACAGAGAAAGCCGCTATGAAGTTACATGAAAGAAGACAAAAGGCGGATGAATTGATGAACCGTTTGATGGAAAATCCGAAATTCCTAAGTGCACTTGAGCAAGCCCTCGATAATGTTGGTATTGAAGGAGCTAATGAAAGTTCTGCAAGCTAAATAATCTATAACCGGAACTCAGTGGCTTCAGCTATCATTTTTGCTATTTGAGACTCTATCTCTTTCAGCAGCTTTGCTAAGGAGCCGACCTACCCATAATGGTTCGGAATACGTCGGTTCTTCTTTGCTGGCCCTTTTCTTCACAGAAAAAAAAGACTTGCTCATGGTAT
>CAZIAN010000126.1:1214-11268 GCA_964537355.1 uncultured Pirellulales bacterium
GTTTTCTGCTAATCAAGCGGATACAGATAAATGAGTTTAAAAATTTACAATTAACGGCGGACACTTTTATTTCTGAGATAGCTTTATGGCTTGTTTACAATTATGGCACGGTAGCCTTAAATACTCTTCGCTAGAAATAAGAACCGATGAAAATGTTAATTGAAAGAACTAATATACTTTTTAAATACCGATAAAGACTGGCAAAACTATTAGCTCTTCTGTTTCTTTTTCGGAGGAATCCCCCAGTGTTTGCTGTTACACATGGGGCAATTACCTTGCTTTATTAGGAAGTAGAGCACATAGATTATCCCTGGGATGAATCCGAGTATTAACAGGACAATAAATATCCCAAGGCTAAAATCTTTTTTTGGTTCTACCATCCTCTCACAATTAATGCAGTATTTCATATCAAAATTTTAATTTCAATGCTTAAATATGTTATGAGCATTTTGAGTATCGTAGATCCACAATCCGGCTTCTTCTTGATGTCTTCTATGACTCGGTGGATGAATCTGTAAAGGTCTCTGAACTCTTCGCTAGTCCTCAGCTTTTCGAAGTTTTATTTTACCATTTCATCGGCTCGTACTAATTGATAATAGTTGGGATAACAGGCCGGTTAGGGACCAGGAATGTTTTATTCTGGGAGGGCACAAATCGTTCAGAAATCTTACGAAAAATAAACCTTTAATATTATGTCAGACATGTGTTATTAAAGAAGAAGGCTGTTTCCTAACTTCGTATCGCGGGCTTATTATATTATTTGCTGCTGTCAAACCCTTTATGTTATTGTAAATCCAGATTGGGTTCGTTTTGGGTTTGTTTTTGACTTTCGTCAGACTGGTAAAAATTGCATAATTCATTGTTAAAAAGGAAGTTAAGTATATTTGGACATTTGGTGAATTGGGTTTGTTTCGCATTTTTTTGCTGATAATTTCGTACGAAATCTTTCGTACACCCTTCAGGGTGGTAAATTTCGCGAGGAAATCATCAAATATCATCTTAAAGCTACTACCTATGGCACAAGTTATCCGTGGAAAATCGGTTATTTTTGACCCGCCGCTTAGGACTTGAACTTTTAGTTTCATATTGGCTATTAGGTTAAAATGGATAATACAGTCAATTTAGATCCCTGATTATAACATTCGAGGACAAGTTTGACTTGGCCTGCTGGCCCCCGACAGAAAAGCAAGCGAACTCACATTCCCCTGCTGCAAGTCAAGTGAGAAGCACTCGGGGATAAACTCCAAGGTAAACTCAAGGGAGGGAAAAAAACAGTCCCTCTATAATTAGACGTACCTGCGTGTTTGATACGAAAAATCAGTCCGTTTCACATGACTCGGGGTCCGTAACTCGTTTTTTGGAAAGGAGATAAAAAAAATTAGAAAATTTGAATTTTGTTTAAAAATACTATCATTTTTTGCTGAATATTTTTGATTTTAGTTCGTATTGAGTATTGCGTGATGCGTATTGCGGGCGGATGAAATTTTGGCTGGCTTAGACTTTTGACAAATGTGCAAAAGATTCTTGACAATACCATTATGCCACATTACTGCCACTGAATGTCTGAGAGAGATATTTTTAATGTATTGCCAATCTGGGAAGACTTTCTCAGTTTCTCATCTCGCCAAATGCGAGCTCGATATGCTTCGATTTTTTTAGGGAAGAAATCTCCACCTAAACTTGAATAATCATCATATTTGATGTACAGTTTGATCCCCTGATTGTCATGTAAAACAATCTGTTGTAATTTGTAAGCTATTTTGGGATTAACTATTATAGTTAATTTTGTGTTTGGTGGACAGTCGCTTCTATTTGAGTAGTAATCTGTGTTGACAGGCCATGTTAAAACATAGAATTCTTCCCGATCTATATCTACGCAATACCCTGATTCCGGTAGCTTGCTCGTTATCAATAGAGGCACGCGGCCATATAAAAATGGCAGTAATAGCGGAGATACCTTAAGGTAATCCTCCTTTGCAAAATCTAATATCTGACTGATATTTAAGTCAACGTTGGAAATACTGTTTCGTTGTAGAGTGTATCTCCTCTGATCCTTTTTTGTCTCATAAAGTCTCTGAGTTTCTGAGCCAAACGGATAACCTTTTTTTATAAAATACACCTCAAACCATAGTGTTTCATCCATTTGCCAATAACCGGATTGTTTTATAAAGCAGATTTCGCGAGTCCAGCTTACTTTATCGGCTAATCCTTTTGGTGTCTCCCAATCAGAAAAACGGGGTTTAAAACATTGTGAATTATCATCAAACTCGTTGTTTTTTGAAGTGGGCCATCTTTTTGCGAATCCTTTAATTGAAACGGAAAAAGTCGTAGGGCAATTTGCGTGTTCATTATCATTTCTAATCTTTTTACTTACTGATTCTATTTCAGATGTAGATAGAGCAGGATGGTATTCCAATAACGGGTAAAATTGGTGCCAAGTTGTTAGTGTAGGAAATTCGATGATAGTTGGAGTATTCGACGTAGGTTTTATCTCTTGATAATAACCGATCCAACCTAAGAATCTATACCCTACTATTATAATGAAAACGAATATAAGAGAAACAATAACAAAAGAAAGGCGATTTATTCTTAGCATTTTTTCGCTCCTTTTTCCTTAACAATAATGAAGTTCTCATGAAGTATATTAAACTCAAAATCAGAGGTCAACAACAAAAAAACGGCGCAAAACATAATAAATAGGAATTATTTATAGAACTGTACCCGTTTTACCGCATTATGAGCGTTAGCCTGATTGTATCATAAGTATATATTATCAAATAAGTTAAGCTTAGTTACAAAGTGCAACAGTATAGTTAGTTAAGCCCAATAATATAACCTCTGATAGGAATACTCCAGCGCTCGGCACCAGATAAATCAGTCGTAATTCGAAGATGGCAATCTATCTTGCTAGAGCTAGAAAAATACTTACCTTGTAATTGTAACACTATGTGATGACGACTGTTAATATTTCCTAACTGTGTTTCCGCTATTATGCCTTCTGAATTTATATCGGCTTCGACAATCTTAAAAGGTTTCCCATCTTTTGATATGATCGATAAATCGTACGTATGACTGCTATTTCCAGCTTTAATAACACCGATATTGACGATGGATTTCGACACCTTCAATTGCCCATCAATGAATCCTCGAATAGGGATAAGGACATCCTTCTCGCTGTCTTCCTCAGAAAAGGTAAATCTCAGGTTTCCTTCTATAGCCCCCCCGGATATTTCCTTTGGGACCTCAATGACCCAAGAAATTCTCTCTGCTCCGTTATTGTTTACCCCTTCATTATCTTTGTATACAGAAATACCACTAATGGAGCACGAGATATGTTTTAACAAGACCTCCTTGTTATTAATAATAACATTTCCCTTTTTCCTAAATGGCTTTTCCATGTCTTTGTTCCAATCGACCTTTATCATTTTAGGAGTAATTGTAAATGGAGATTTTACATTTGCCTTTACATGTATAGTTCTATAGAATCGACGGCCGTCCATGTCAAAATTGATGACTAATGAATGCTTTAACTTGCTCTCATTATCAGCCTTGAGTATGATCTTGATAATGCCCTCTTGAGCGGGTTCTATTTTCATCGGCTCGATTTTGGCAATTGTACAACCACAAGAGCCTTTGGCACTAATGACTCTCAATATCCTGTGTGACTTATTTATTAACCGGACTTTTTGATGAAGATAATGATCGGACTTGAAAATATCACCAAAATCAACAACATTTTTTTCGATAATTATTGACCGTTCCTCTATCTCTGAAGGATATTGTACTTGCTTTCCCCTTTCTTTGCAGCCAGGACACAAAAATAAAGCTAATACAAACAAACACGGTTTGCTCCAAGTATTCATGTTTATCAACACCTACTTTCCATGAAAGAGACTATGAATTTGAACGTTAAACAAAAAGAAAAAAGAGAAAGTTCCTAATTATTTATTTCAAGACATTTAATCTCTACGTCTAAGACTTTCAAAGGCGGTTTCAAAATTCACGCACAGGCGTTTTATTACTTGATAAGCGGTCTTCTTTTAAGTTTTGAAACCAGTTATAGTCTTTCTTTGCTCTCAGTAACTCTTATTAACGAATACCCATCAAAAAACTTACCAAAGACACTTTTAGGCATTGTCTTTATCTTCGTTGACCCACCTGTGGGATCAAGTATTTGTATTAAATTATCACTTACGTCAGTACAAAGAACAAAATGGTCCTGCTTGAAATGAAGTATAAAGGGTTTTATTACATAATCAATATCACATAAATCCATCTGAACTGTTTCCCACTGTCCAAGCCCGACTTTGTTACAAAGCTTCTTAAGACCAGGCAGGTTGATTTCGTTATTCGCCAGATATTTCTTGCTAATCTGCCGAATTTGATCGGTTGAAATATTTGAATCATACAGTTTTGCCAAAAAACATATACACTCTACACCACAATTGCGAGACATTTCTGCCTCCGAGCTACTGTTGGTAGTCTCTACATTTATATTAATCAACACCAATATGGTTGATATTATGAACATAGCAAACCCGAAAAAGATTAAAATGCTAATGATTTTGTTTGTCATGATTCCCTCCCTCGACGGAGTCTTATTGCAATTCCAGTAAGGACAATTATTATGCCTACAATGCCTATAATAATATAAATGTTGTTAGTAGCATGCCTCCCAAGTCGTGTTTGTGCCATTTCGTTTCTGTAGTTAACACTATTTATGGCCTTTTTTTCTGAAAGTCCTGCGTCATTACTTTCTTCTTCTCCAGCCAGTTCGTTTGTAATCACAGGATTGTCTTTTGATTCAGAAATTGCATCTAAAGCCTCAAGCATCGCTGCTGGAACATGCATGCCTTCATCTGTACGAAAGGTCAATGGTGGACTGAAGCGATAATCCACCACTGAGGCATTACTTGGCATAGGAGGGTTAAAAACAGCCTGCTCGTCTTCTATTTTGGCATCAAAATCAGCAGAAACGACAGTCCAAATATTTCGTTTATTAGTTTTTGTTTGGCCGTTGATCTCACGACTTACTTCTCTTATTCTCTTAAAGGGAAACCATACACCATCTATCAAACGGAAATCTCCATATTCGACGTAACCAAAGCTTTTTCCATTTCTATACTTTTCCAATCTAAGTAATGAATAATTATGTTCTGGTGATAAAACGATATCCATATGGTTGGATACGTTGCCCTTCGGATAAATCGATAATGTGATTTCCTGGGCATTCATAGAAGCTAACTCTATCTCATATTCCCCTTTCTTTATTTTGTCTAAGTATGCCTCATGCAAACGTCCAAAATTCGAAATTTCTTCGACAAAAAATAGTTTTCGATCTTCGGTAGATATCTGTCCATTTCTGGTTAATGGATCATCCGTGTTAAATATAACTTTATGAGTTTCTCCATCCCATGTATATGTTCGGGACTTATTAAATTTCAAATACGATTTCTTAACATAGGGATTGTCCACGAGGGATTTTGGGACTTCCATGTTGATTTCTCTTTCTACAATGGTATGATCCAATCTCCATTTTGTATTTTTCTTTGTCATTGTCATTGTTGATATCTGTTTTAGGGTGCTGTTGTACTCTTGTCCTATATTGAATTCAATGGCGTTTAGACGTTCATGCAATGTATCGCTACCGTTATAACGCAATTGTTTTTTTGAGCGTTCCATCTCTATAAGATCATTAAGTTCAGATTCCGTTAATGATGGATACTTTTCTTCTACAAGATTGAATTCTATTCTAATTCCTGACCTTAAATTATCAATTTTCGCCTTGTTTTCTGATAGGGTGTCCATAATCTCCTGCAGTCCATCTCTTCTGTTTTCGGCATATACCAAGGGTGTGGATATTGAAAGACATAATACGATAAGTATAGACACTTTCTCCCAATGATACTGCCAAGAAGACATTCTCCCATCTTTTACCAGTTTTTTTATCTTCATAGGAAATAACCTCCCTAATCTTGGGTTTTACCTTTAGTTACATAAAATATTCTACACAGATACAAGTACATCTGTAATTTCTATATAGCAAGGAGGGAGGCCCCTCCTTGCTATATAGATCAACTCCGTCTTGTTAATAACACAGATACACATCCCCACCGCTATTTTCTGTGCCTTGGTCATTGCAGTAAACCTTTAATGTACCGCAGTCGCTACCCCAGCACCCACATGTACGCGTCGTTTCACTGAAAGATTGATAATTGTAATGCCCATCACATTCATCTGGAGGTCCATCTTCGCAACTTTCATCTGCATGGTCCCAACTCGGATCACTGCAATAAAAAGTACAGCAGTCTTCACACGAGACTGGTGATGACCCCTGTTCATGAACTACACAATGCATATCACCACAACCTTTTCCTGTAATCACGGCTGCCTCGTGTTCACCGACGATGCGAATGGCTCCGAATGCAGAAGCTTGAAAACAGATCGCTACAAATAGACACAGAAATGAAACATATATTTTCGCTTTCATTTGTTTTTCTCCTTTTCTATACAATACGAGTTACGTGAATCTAAAAGAACTCTCAATGTGGCAGTTTTTCACTCACCAATCATCCAGCACTTGAACCATGAGACTCACCTCCTTTCTATGCGAATTTGTTAAGTGTTTTGTTGATGAAAAAAATCGCGATTTTTCTACTTTTTCTTGTTTTTTTTCTATTTTTTGGATAATTGTGTCTAAATCCGGTGCTTTTTCTTCCCACGCGGATGTAACATTCCCATCCGTCAATAAGGTGACAGCGGGCGTTGTAACGAACCATTCTTTTGTCTCGACCAGTCGGCCAAGTGTGCAAGGGCAATTTTCGCTTACCGGGCCCCGGCCGTATGGGGGTACGGCTATCAGGGCTATTCGCAGGAAATCTTCATTGCCGGCCAAATCGCGGGCCATTTGCTCGTACATAGGTATTGCCCAGGCACAGTCGGGGCAATCGTAATGGTAGAGCAGAACGAGCCATGTGCCTTTTTTCAGAGATTCGGCGATGTCGATATGTTCGAGAATAGGCAGTTCTTTGCCGATCCAGGTTTTCGGTTCGAGTACTTCATACGCAGAGGTAATCTGCGGCGGCTCGTTAAAGGCCAATATTGGTGCAGATATGCCGAGGATTGAAATAGTCAACAAAGCGGTAATTGCGAATCGCGGCCCAGACGGCAGCGGCGTAAGGAATTCTTTGAGAAGGTGCTTCATAGATTCCTGTTTTCGTATGAACGAAAAAGCTGGCGGCAATGACAATCCCGGCCGAAAGATTGATAGAGCCAATACTGTGGGCAGGTCGATGGCGAAAAGGGTTATCCAGGGATTTACATGTACAGAGCCGAAACAGCCGCAGGACTCGGCGCCGGTGATTGCCTTATAGAGTGTAATAGCTGAAAAAGCAGAAAAACACAGTAAGCTTACCAGCCATGCAGCTTTTTTGAACAGGCCGGACAGAAGCCAAATGGCCATGGCAAGTTCAAATTCGACCGTTAGAATCAGGAACGGCCTATATGACCAGATATCGTTATTAGCAACCGGCTCGGTAAGCAATTGCCAACCTTTTAAGACTGCTGCGGTTAAGAGGACTATTGCCAATATCTTTACCACGATATTCGACGCCTTTTTCATATTTCGGTCTCCATGTTTCTAAGCCGACCAACAATGCTACTTTCGAGGGCTTCGAACATTAATCTTCTGTTACTTAATGAGAGAAATGCCCAAAATCTCACATAGAAAATTTGAATTTTTTAAAATTTTTTCAGGCAATTCCATAAGTCAAGATTTATCGGATAGTTACAGATGAAAAAAAAATTACCTAATAATGCCGCCTCCGGTTATTTTGCCATTCTGTACTATGGCGAACCTTCCCAACTCGGGGATTTTATCAAATGGATCGACACATATAAAAGAATCGAGCTTAATTTTCACACTTGCGACTTGTGAGTCCTGAAGCTCATCAGCGTTAGTACAGATGACCTTCAGCGAAGCCGGGGAGATTATTTTTGAGATATTCTCTATCTGTGCCGCACAACGCCGGGTTCCACATAAGAAATCTATTTTGCCGCCGGTTCTTAATGGCTCGGTGCCGATCCAGAAAACATCTGCGGTTAGATAATCTGTAATTAACGGAGGGTGGCGAATGTCAAAACCCACCTGGCCCCTTTCAACATTGGTCGTGTTTTCCAGAACAATGGCGACGGATTCTCCGGATTCGGCAGTTGCCCTTTCTTGGCCTGATACTTCAATAGAAAGGACCTTTGTGGTGTGGTGGGTCGGGCCAAAGGCAAGTTGATGGTTCTTAAGCAGCTTGCCGGAGGCGACTTTGCCTAAAATGGTGGTTTCGCCATTGGTAACATAAGGACATTGAACTATGAGCCGCAGTGGCAGTTGGGTGGGATTTTTTAGATTGGAGAAATAATCTAATGATTTCATTAACGTGGGTGATTTATTCCATCGCATTTTGTAGCTTTTTTCTGTTATATTTTCGCCATCTTGTGCGGAAACGGGAACAATAGCGATAATTTCCATGTTAAGTTTTTTAAGAAAGTCAGTTATTTCTTCAGATAGTTCCCGGAACACAGGTTTACTGTAAAGTTTTATATCCATCTTATTTATAACAACAAGGATCTGTCTTACTCCGAGCATGGCTATCAGGTATGCATGCTGATAGGTCTGAACAAGTGGTCCTTGTGAGGCATCAATGAGCAATATTGCGGCATCTGCTCTTGTTGTTCCTGTGACCATATTCTTTAGAAATTCCTTGTGGCCGGGTGTATCTATAAGGGTATAGCTTCTTTTGTCAATCTTGAACTCGACCTGAGTGGTATCTATCGTGATACCTCCGGCCTGCTCTTCTTCCAATTGATCCGTAATGAATGCAAATCTTTCTTTGCAACCGAGTGCTTCGGATTTCTCGATATTTTCTATGATGTTTTGGGGCAGACATTTAGTATCGTAGAGCAGTCGCCCGATAAGGGTACTTTTGCCATGATCTATGTGGCCTGCGACCACGATTTTTAGATTTTCCATAGCCAGCTCTTTTTACATGTATCCGAGGGCTCTTAATTGTTGCATAGTGTGAGCAGCTTCTTTGTCCTGGGCCCTGCCTTGGCGTTCCGCGATTTTTGTGTATTCAAGCTCATGTATAATCTCATCGATGTTGCGGGCGTCTGATTCCATCGGCTCGCAGCATGGAGCACATCCTATGCTTCTGTATCTTTTGCCATGTTTTGAAAAGTAAAGCTCTATGGTCGGAATATTTTCTTTTTTGATATATTGCCAGATATCCAGTTCTGTCCAGTCAAGCAAAGGATGAATTCGAATATGCGTATTCTGCTCTGCTTTCGACTCAAAGAAATTCCACAGCTCGGGGGGCTGGTTTTCGTAATTCCATCGAAAATTATCATCACGAGGCGAAAAGTGTCGTTCTTTGGCACGAATGCCGTGCTCATCACGGCGTATTGCCAGCATAATTGCATCGAAATTATATTGGCTTATAACCTGCTTTAAAGCTTCTGTCTTGAGCAAACTGCAACAGGATAATTTATCGGTATGGTTTATTTTTTTCGCAGCCTTGGAGGTGTTTTTTGTTACGATCAGGTTGAGGTTCCACTGTTTGGTCCATTTTTCACGAAAGGCATACATACATTCAAATTTTCTGCCAGTATCAATATGGATTATGGGAAGTGGAATTATTCCAGGGAAAGCCTTTTGGCACAGCGCCAGAAGTACAGTGGAATCCTTGCCCATTGACCATAGGGCAGCTATATTTTCGAATTGGCTGTAAGCTTCACGAATAATATATATGCTTCGGTTTTCAAGCTCTTCAAGTCTATCCATTTCATTGGGTCCTAAGTTGATTTTTCTACAAAAAAACAGTATGTCGGCAAATCTTGTCTTATAAAAGTAAAACAATAGTAAATGATGTGGCAAGTCCATCTATTGATATTGAGGTAAGCTATTGGGATCAAACAACTGGTTCAGGAAGTGTTGTAAACGATACAACTCACCTTTTTATCATTGATGCAAAGAGGGAATTAGGATACAGGAACTTGCTTTACG
>CAZIAN010000127.1:0-11260 GCA_964537355.1 uncultured Pirellulales bacterium
TAACGTTAAGCCCGTCAATTTCGACCAGGACATAACCATAGCCTTTGGCATGGTTCCATTGTTCGACAGTATAAATGGTATTATTGCCCTCGTAAGGGGGCGACCATGTATATGGCGGTGCACCTGCGGCCCCAATGATAAATTGGTGAATATCGTTGTTCGGGTTGCCATCGCCGTCATCAACTCGTGCATGGTCATAAAAGTGGTCGTGACCACAAAAGTAGGTTCGTCCGCCTGCGTTTTTGATTGCGGTCCAAAAGGCATCACGCTGGTAAGGAAAATAGTCAAGACAATCGGAATGCAAGGTCCTAAAGGCCTGTTCATGGCCGGCAAGGAAGATATGCGGTTTTGTATTTGCCGCCAATTGGTTATCCAGCCATTCCTGGTTGATTTTATGGTGAAAGTCATGCCGGTTACCGGCGTAGTTATCAAGCATGGCAATGAAAACATTTTTGTGTGTAACAGAATATGTCATAAACTTTTCATCAGCAGGGCCGTTGTCTGGCAGCTTCTGTTTGGGGTAAGAGTCATTGCCGAAGACGTTAAGCCAGCGCAGCATGTTGTTATCATTTGGGTCGGGACTCGTACCCGGACGAGGATAGTTGCTCCAGACATCACCGAGCTCATGGTTGCCGCGGCATACATATACAGGGATGTCGGCATGGTAAACAGGTGTCATTATTTCTATCCAGACCCTGAGATGGGCTTCGAATATATTCGGGTCTTGAACAGAAGAGCCGGAAACAAGGTCGCCGGAAAACATAACAAAATCTACATCCTGGCTTTTAATCTCAGTAACAAGCTCACTAAGAATAATCTGATTGATTCCATTATCAGAGCCGCGGCTGTCGCAGGTAACAATAAATTTCCAGGGCTCCTGAGCAAAACCTATAGAAGAAAGTGCCGTCAGAAAAAGAACGGCAAAAACTAACTTGACTGAAAATGTTTTCCTGATTCCCCATCCCTCCTTAACAAATACTCTCGTGTCAAAGTTGAATGTTATTGTTTATTGTACGCAAGTTATTTCAGCTTATCTTCTGGTTTTATATACCAATCGGCCCGGCGGTTATTGTGTTCTATGAGGATATTGAAATCTTTGATGTCGATTGCGCCGTCAGCATTGATGTCACCGAGTAGGTAACCATCCGGTGATTTTGTGCTGTTTAAGATGTTATTGAGCAGGATAGCAAAGTCTGATTCGTTAACAATACCGTCGGCATTCAGGTCATACCAAAAGATGCTGTCGGTGTCTTGTTTGTCACTTATGTTCCAGGCCAGGCCGTAGCTCTGTGCTATGGCTATTTCTCTTGGGTCGTCATTTTTGTTCATAGACAAAATAATTTCGTAATTTGAATAATTGGGATCTGCAGGAATATAGATGTGCTCAATATTATCAACTATGCTGTCACTATAGTCGAGCAGATAGTCGTTGCCGTGATTGTTTGGGTCAACTGCCCAGACTTCGAGGCGAAGATTGCTGTCTTTTTCAGGGGCTGGTTCGAAGGGATAGGTTCTTTCAAAGTGTTTGTTCCAGACCACCGTGGTTGTGATAAATTTGTCGGCAGGTTCTGCTAATGTGATTTTGTAAACATTTTCCAGCCCAGAGCTGCTATACAGCTGGTTTAAGTCCCAGCCGGTTGGTGAAACATCGCCAGGCTCATTTAGCCCGGATGTTAAATGCCTGTAGGCTCCGACTGCATTTAACATGCCGGCCCCTTGAATGTAGTCAAGAGGGACGGTGTGATCATCGTCGGTTTGGAGCCGGCCCTTGTGCCAGAAGGGCAGTTTGACTGCCGAGTTTAATAATATTGCTTTGATAACGCAGTTTCCGGCATCCGGCGAGATAGCGGGACTTAAATTTGGGTCCTGTTTGGCTTTTTGAACGAGCAGGCCTATCGTTCCTGCTACTATTTGCGTCGAGAAGCTTGACCAGTTACCGGTTGGTTCATAGACGTTGGGTTTGTTTTCAATTGCGGCCAAGCAATTGCCGGGAGCGACGATGTCGGGTTTGCACCGCTCATCGGGGGTTGGGCCGAAAGTCGAATGCTCCGGATAGGCCAATGCAAAATGTTCCAGGTTGGTTGCAATATCTTTAGTATCTACCGAGTCGATGACACCGACTCCGATGATGTTGGCCCCGGCGCCCGGATACAGTACAGGGTCATAAGCATCTGTTCCGTTACCTATCGCGGCGACGATGGTGAGACCATAATTTTCGGCCAATGAATCGATGCCATTTGTCCACCAATCTTCAAATTGAATGCCGTTGTCGATTGTAATAATATCTGCGTCCGGCGGTAAGTGCTCGAAAATGTTATTGGTTAAGAAATACCAGAATTCGTAGATGTCGGCCTGGGCCTGGGGTGCTATGCCCTGGAAGTAAAATTGGCCTATTGGCGGGTAAAATGCGTTAGGGTCCTCGCCGAGCAGTATGGAGCAGATGGCAGTCGAATGTGGTGAAATGCCTGCGGGTGGTTGGCCCTGATCGTGAAGAAAGAGTATGCTGGAGTTAAAGCAGTTATGTTCGATGTCAGGACGATAATCATTCTGCGGTTCATCATCGATATAGGTAATGCTTCGACAGATAACGGCGAACCTAACACCTTCGCCGGTCAGATTAGGGTCTATCTTTTTTAAGGGATAAATACCGGCAAGTTCTAATCCCTGTGGTTGGAGGATTTTGGTATTCTGTGGTTCCTGTGCGCTGGCTGTAGAGCCAGTGATACTGTACAAAACTGCTATACAGATTATTAGACCTAATACAATCTTTCGTGTAGTTGTATGTATCACATTTAACTCCAGAGGGAGCGCAATAAACCAACAGGAACATAAATGCTCCCCCGATTGCCAACCTCCATAGCTGCTATTTATCTGTTTGCCTGTCTGCAAACTTATTTTTATAATACCATAAAACGCATTTGTTTTCAAGCAAATTATCCGTGATGTTCCGGTAATATTATGGTTTTCATCGCTAAAAGAGCGGTTCAGGAAAACTTATTGAGAAGTCTTGCCTTTATCTGTCGGGATTGCTATACTCGATGCGGTATTGAAGATTAGTATTCCATTTTTGGTTCTTTTTAATTATGAAGGTAATTTTAGATTCGGGACAAATCGAGCAGGTTCTCAATGAGCTTAGGGATCGTATTCTATCTGAAACGCCGGTTGAGCTGGATATTGCAGTAATCGGCATCCGGAGCAGGGGAGAGGTTCTTGCGCAGAGGTTATCGGGCCAACTATCGCAAAAGCTCGGCAAAGATGTT
Source organism: uncultured Pirellulales bacterium (assembly GCA_964537355.1). GTDB lineage: Bacteria > Planctomycetota > Phycisphaerae > Sedimentisphaerales > Anaerobacaceae > NIOZ-UU13. The sequence goes on from CAZIAN010000127.1 coordinate 3,261, forward strand.
CCTTGCGGAACTCTGGATATAACTCTTTATCGTGATGACCTTAACTCTCCTAATTCCACAACCCAACCGCTGGTTCGCACTACAGAAATCGGATTTAATGTTGATGATAAAATCATAATTCTGGTTGATGATGTTTTATATACAGGTCGCTCAGCGAGGGCGGCGATGGATGCCCTAATAGATTTGGGCAGGCCAAAGGCGATAAGGCTGGCTGTTCTAGTTGACAGGGCCGGCAGGGAGTTTCCGATACAGGCTGATTACGCCGGCTACAAGGCAGACACTTCGCCGGGCAAATTAGTTCAGGTCAATCTTGTTGAGTCGGACGGAAAAGATGAAGTAGTCATAGAGTAAATGAGTAGATAAGTTTCGCATTAATTCGTATACTCAGATATAAATATACAAGACTATGGCTTTGAAAAGAAAAAGCAAGCAATTCAAGTGGCATCGCAAACACTTACTTGGCCTTCGAGAGCTTAGTGCCGAGGAGATTACATACATTCTTGATACAGCCGAAGGTTTTGAGCAGATAAGTACCCGGTCTGTCAAAAAAGCCCCACCTTTACGCGGCAAGGTTGTAGTGAACCTTTTTTTTGAAGACAGTACGCGGACACGGAACAGCTTTGCCCTGGCCGCCAACCGCTTAAGCGCAGATATTATCGAATTTACAAAGAAGACCAGTTCAGTCAGTAAAGGTGAGTCTCTTCTGGATACCGCCAGAAACCTGGAAGCTCTGGGGATTGACATTGTTGTGGTTCGTCATAATGCCGGCGGCGCGCCGAAATTTTTAAGCAGGAATATCAATGCCTGCGTTGTAAATGCCGGCGACGGATTCTGCGAGCATCCGACACAAGGTCTTTTGGATACTTATACTATTCGTAAAATAAAAGGCTCCCTTGAAGGTTTGAAGATAGCGATTGTCGGCGATATAGCGCATTCGCGGGTGGCCCGCAGTGATATGTGGGCGATGACAAAACTCGGTGCCGAGGTCATATTTGTAGGCCCGCCGACACTTATGCCCCCACAGGTAAGACAATTGCCTGTCAAAGTAAGCTACAGCCTTGATGAGGTTATTGAAAAGGTCGATGTGATAAATATGCTGCGTATTCAGTTTGAACGGCTCGGAGGAAATCCTTTTCCTTCGATACGGGAATATTCGCATTATTTCGGATTGACTGTTGAGCGTATGAAAAGGGCCAAATCCGATATTTTAGTGATGCATCCCGGGCCTATTAACAGAGGGCTGGAGATAGAAAGCGAAGTAGCCGACGGCCGCAACAGCGTTATTTTAGAGCAGGTAACCAATGGGTTGGCTGTGAGAATGGCGGTGATGTTCCTGGTCAACCAGGCAGCCGCACAACAAAAATGATTATTAATAAGTTATTATATTTAAAATGAGTTCTGAACTGTTAATAAAAAATGGGCGGGTAATAGACCCTGCAAATAATATCGACGAAAAATGCGATGTGCTTATTATCGATGAAAAGATTGCAGAGGTCGGTAAAGTCGAAAAACCTGTACAGACGGTTATCGATGCTGCCGGCAAATTAGTTGCCCCGGGTCTGATTGATATCCACGTTCATTTTCGTGAGCCGGGAGACGAAGAGGAAGAAACAATAGCGAGCGGCTCAGCGGCGGCTGTTGCCGCAGGTTTCACTTCGGTAGTCTGTATGCCGAACACCAATCCTGTTATCCAAAACGAAACCGATGTCGAATACATCCATCGAAAGGGCAGGCAGACCAGGAAAACTCATGTCTATACAATGGGGGCCATCACGAAAGGGCTGCAGGGTGTTGAACTTGCTGAGATGGGATTTATGGCAGAGGCCGGAGCAGTTGGATTTACAGATGACGGCAGGGGGGTACAGGATGCGTCGGTTATGCTGCGGGCTTTGAAATATGCAGGTATGTTCGATGTGGTTGTGGCCCAGCATTGTCAGGCTGAAAATTTTACAGGCAATGGTGTGATGAACTCAGGTTACTATTCTACTATACTTGGCTTACCGGGGATAGACCCATTGGCGGAAGAGATGATACTCTGGCGCGATATTCAGCTTATTAAAAAGGCCGAGGTTCGTTACCATGCCCAGCATATATCGACAGCCGGTTCGGTCGAGCTGATAAGAGCTGCCAAAAAAGATTCTCTGCCGATTACTTGTGAAGTAACACCGCATCATTTACTTTTAACTGAGCAATGTTGTGCCGAATATGATACCAACTATAAAGTAAATCCACCTCTACGGGCGGAAAAAGATGTTGAGGCCCTGAAGCAGGCTATTGCCGAAGGCCTTATAGATGCACTGGCCACCGATCATGCACCGCACCTGCAAAGTGAAAAGGAACTGGAATTTTTAACAGCTCCTTTCGGTATCGCGTCTCTGGAATGTGCATTAGGTCTTTACGTTAAAGCATTGATTGAGCCTGGTGTTCTGGACTGGCCCGGATTGATTCGTTTGATGGCGGAAAGGCCGGCTAAGATAATCGGTGTAGATAAGGGTACGCTCGGTAAGGGCAAACAGGCAGATGTTACTATTATCGATCCGAATGCTGAATATGAGATTGACGTAAACACATTCCGTTCCAAGAGCAGGAACTGTCCATATCACGGCTGGAAAGTCAAAGGCAAGGTTGAGACAACAATCGTCGGCGGCGAAATAAGATTTGAATCCGAGAGCCGATAGTGAGTAGTTGAGAGTTCATAGTACACGTACTTTGAATCATGTTTTTTATTGATGGTAATAATCTGTTACATTCGGTTCAGAAAGATGACCCGGATTCCAGGCCAATCAGCGATGTCCAATTATGCCATATTATCGGTAGTTATTTGAAGCTTACAGGCCAAAGCGGTGAAATTATTTTTGACGGTATCGGGCCCCCTGATAAAAGTGGATTCGATGATATTAGCAATCTGGAGGTCTTTTTTGCAGGCTCAGGTACCGATGCTGATACTGTAATCGAGGACAAAATAAGTGTAAATACAGCACCAAGAAGGTTGAAAATTGTCAGCAGCGACCGGAGATTGCGAAAAGCAGCCCGGGCCAGAAAAGCAACATCGATAAAGTCGGAGGTTTTCTGGAATAATATGCAGAAACAGTTGAGCCGGAAAAAAACGGCAAAAGAGCCTGCAGCAAAACGCCGAGGATTAAGCGAGAGCGAAACGAGGCAATGGCTTGATATTTTTGGTATTGAGCAATAGCGTTTTTTTGCCGATATATGCCGATTGAACATTGTGATAGTGTATTATTACCCTTTTTGGGAGGATAAATGATTATGAACTGTCCTGCTTGTGGAAATATATTACAGGAAAAGACCGTAACGGATGTGGTGGTTGATGTATGCCAGGGCGGCTGTGGCGGCATCTGGTTTGATAATTTTGAGATACAGAAATTCGACGAACCACACGAGTCCGCTGGTGAGGCTCTATTAGACATAGAGCGGGATGAAAGTATTGTTATCGACCATACAAAGAGATTGAAGTGTCCGTCCTGTGAAGATATTGTAATGATGCGGCACTTCTTCAGTGTTAAAAAGGAAGTCGAGGTTGATGAATGTCCTGGCTGTGGAGGTTTTTGGCTGGATGCAGGTGAGTTGAACAAAATTCGCAGTCTTTTCAATACCGAAGAGGAAAGACACAAAGCGGCCGAAGAATATTTCTCGGAAGTCTTTGGAAGTGAATTAGCCGCGATGGAAGATGAAGACCAGGCTAAACTTAACAAAGTGCTGAAGATTTCAAATATGTTCCGCTTTATTTGTCCGAGCTACTATATTCCGGGAAAGCAGGATTGGGGAGCTTTTTAGTTTCCTATGGTAAAATAATCCATCTGTTACGATCTTGTTGCGAAAGCTGGAATTCGGATTAAAGTTGTGATTGGAGTCTATCTTTAGTTCGAAATGTAGATATTCACCATAGACGTAATTCCGACGGGCAAAAAGATCCCAGAGATAATATCTGACAGTACCGTATAAAATAAAATCCCTCGATAAACCGGAGTTTTGTGCTCCAGTATCGAGGGATTGTCTTTGTACGATATCTTTTGTCTTTCTAAATTCCTATTGAAGCACTTGTTGTTCCGGCAAAGTCGTATTCTTTACTGCCTATAATCACTTTATTGATTGTAAATATAACCGTACTTCCTCTTGATACCCAAGGTGTTGTGAAGCTGATTCCTCCACTTGCATTTGTTACGCCGGAGACAGTTCCACTGTAACCTCCACTCCAGGTTCCCTCTACGGTCGCTCCGGCGATAAGCAGTCCTGTCGGGTCATTCTGTGTAACTGTAAGCCCTGTAGTCACTTCGTACCAGTTCTGGAAGACGTCATTCTTCGACATGCCGATATTTACCCGAATTGGCGGAGTGTTCAGGTGGATGTAGTTGGTCTTGGTTTCAGTGTCCGAGCCACCCATGCCTGTTACGTTTAAGCTGACGGTGTAATCGGGTGTGTTCTTGTAAGTGTACGTGTGAACCGGATTCTGCTCGGTTGAAGTTTTCCCGTCGCCGAAGTCCCAACGGCGGCTGGAGACATGCCCGGTGGTTGTGTCGGTGAATTGTACGACCAGAGGACCGTTACCGCTTCTTGGTTTTGCCGTAAAGTTCGCAATGGGAACTGAAGGCATCGTCAGTTGTATATAGTCCGTCATTGTTTTAGAATCTTTACCTTTCGGGCCAAAAACTGTCAATTTTACTGTATAAGAACCGGTATTCTGGTACGTATGAGCCGGATTTCGCTCGTCTGATGTTGTTCCGTCACCGAAATCCCACGTCCAGGTCGTAATGCCTCCATAGGATGCGGATTCTATAGAAGTGGTGTAAATCGCGCCGTTTGAATAATTGAGAAGAGATGCCGGACAAGTTGATGTGTCAGTGAATTGCACAGTCATGGGTGAATTGATGCTTATGGGTTCTCTTGTAAAGTCTGCATTAGGAGCTGAAGGTGTAAACAGTTGAATAAACCTGCTCTTGGTTTCAGTATCCGAGCCGTCCGGGCCTGTTACCGTCAGGCTCACGTCGTAAGTACGTGCGTCTATATATGCATGAGACGGATTAGGATCGATTGATGTTGCTCCGTCACCAAAATTCCACAGCCAACTGGTTATACTTCCTGTGGCTTGACTGGTGAATTGTACCGCCGTGTTTTTAGGGGCGATTGTTGGTTCACCCGTAAACTCTGCTTTAAGGGGTTGAGTTCCCGGCGGCTTTGGCCCCGGTCCGGGTGCTGGTCCTGGTCCCGGGCTTGGTCCCGGCCCTGGTTGAGTGGCGACCCATTGAAGGGCGGCATAAGCATCTACTATTCCCCAGCCGTATCTTATATCCCAGCCTGCTGCGCCCTTATCTTCGGCCGTGAATTCTAATGCCTGCCTGACTTCCGCAGGCGAGGTAGCATTTCCGTTAGCTATTAGCAGGGCTGCGACCCCGGAGACATGTGCAGCAGCCATTGAAGTGCCTTCCATAAAACCATAACCCCAAGATGTCGTGCCAGTTCCACTTATCTTATAAGTCTGCTGTAAAATCCCGTCCCCGTAGTCATCTCCATTCTGGTCAACATTAAGGTCTCCTCCGGGAGCTACCAAGTCCAGACTGAGTCCGTGGTTGGAGTAATAAGCCAAAGTTTCATCGTAACGGGTTGCGCCGACAGCAATAACGTAATCATCGTAAGCGGCAGGGTAACACACACCGCCTATGCCATCATTACCGGCCGCTGCTATCAGTGTTACTCCACGGTTATAAGCGTAAGCTATCGCCGCCTCTAAAGCTGTTGAGGGTTCACTTCCTCCAAGTCCCAGGTTAATCACATGAGCACCGTTCTCTGTTGCCCAAATAATACCTTCGGCTATATCGGCATAAGTTCCGGCACCGTAAGCATCCAGTACCTTCACCGGCATCAGATAAGCATTGAATGCCACTCCGGCGGTCCCGATACCGTTGTGAGTATTTTGAGCAATAGTTCCGGCTATGTGGGTTCCGTGTCCGGAGACCGAATCATCATTGGGGTGGTCATCGTGATTAACAAAATCATAACCAGCCACAAAAAACGTGCCGGCTAAATCCGGGGCCTGCTGATAGCTTCTGTTGGAGACCGCGGATTTTTTTTCGCTGTAATCTTCGTAGGCAATACCCGTATCAAGGATTGCAACGACTGCCCCTGAGCCTGTGGAAATAGTCCAAGCAGATTCGGCCTTAATGCCGCCGTAGCGGGTATTGTACAAATGCCATTGATAGGGGTAGAATTCGTCGTTTGGCGCCTTCATGGCATAAGCCATATAGTTCGCCTCGGCATACTCGACATTGGAATTTGCCTGATAAGTTTCGACTATGTCGGCGACTGTCACGTCACTTGGTGCCCTCAGTCTTCTAAAGCCGGTATATGGGCTCGTATAGATAGCGGAAACACCATGAGTTGAATTTAAGGCGTTTATGGTTTGTTCTGAAACGTTGGGCTTGAATTTTACAAGAAACTCGCCCGCAACGTACTTTTGCCCCACACGGGGCAGACCCTCTTCAAAGATTTGGCTCCCAGATATACTCCCCTGGATTAAGACTGAACCAAGAATAAAAAAGACCAGCGCACCTGAATACAGCTTTTTCATCACCCGCTCCTCCCAAAAGGCATTTTAAAGTATTAGAATTTCATAAAATATCTTATAGTACATTATATAAAAATATTGAGGTTAAATCAAGAGAAATCTGTAAAATACTGGTTTTTTGAGCAGTTTCAGGATGAGTGTATAAGGGCTAATTTTTCGGCAAATTGCAAATCGGACCTTCATTGTTAGATTTGAGATGAATGTAGTCGAATCATTACAGAATTTTATATTGCTTAATTCAGTAAAAAGGTGTATAAGGATGATTTTCTGACGTACTGGATGCTGGTAAAGACCGATATTATTTGTTTTCTTTGCCTGTTTATGGCAGTTTGACGGGCTGGGCGGGAAGCTCAAAAGGGTGCTTAGATGGCCTCACTGACATAGCGATTATGAGCAAGCTCGTTTATGGATATTATTTTTACAAAGATGGAGAAAAAATGAAGAAACGCAAAATGGTTACGATTGACGGTAATACAGCAGCGGCATATGTGGCCCACGCTACGAATGAAGTTATTGCAATATATCCTATTACTCCAAGCTCCCCTATGGGTGAAATGGCTGATGCCAAGACAGCCAAAGGTCAGCCTAATATATGGGGAACAATTCCTTCGGTTACAGAGATGCAGTCGGAAGCCGGTGCGGCTGGCGCTGTACATGGAGCATTGGCGAGCGGTGCTTTGACAACTACTTTCACCGCCTCCCAGGGGCTTTTGCTGATGATTCCCAATATGTATAAAATCGCCGGCGAGCTGCTTCCTACCGTTTTTCACATCTCAGCACGTTCATTGGCCTGTCAGGCGCTTTCGATATTCGGCGACCATTCTGATGTAATGACCTGTCGTGAGACCGGCTTTGGGATGCTTTGTTCAAATAGCGTTCAGGAAGTTATGGATATGGCTCTTATTGCTCAGCAGGCAACATTGGCTTCGCGAGTCCCTTTCCTGCATTTCTTTGACGGTTTCAGAACCAGTCATGAGCTTCAAAAGGTCGAGGAGTTTACGCTCGACGATATCCGAGAGTTGATTGATGACGAGTTGATTGCACAGCATAAGGCCAGGGCGCTTTGTCCAGACCGGCCGATGATTTCAGGAACGGCACAAAATCCGGATGTGTACTTCCAGGGCAGAGAGACGGTGAACCAGTATTATTCAGCTGTGCCGAAGATTGTTCAGGATACAATGGATAAGTTCGCCAAACTGGTTGGAAGGCAATATCATTTGTTCGATTATGTCGGGTCTGAAGACGCTGAGAAGGTTATTATTATTATGGGCTCAGGCGCAGATACCGCACATGAAACTGCTGAGTTTATGGCTTCTCAAGGTGAAAAAGCGGGTGTGCTAAAAGTACGTCTTTACAGGCCATTCAGCGTCGAGCACTTTATTGCCGCCTTGCCGAAAACCGTAAAGAAGATAGCGGTATT
>CAZIAN010000128.1:0-11022 GCA_964537355.1 uncultured Pirellulales bacterium
GTGACATTCCAAATAACATCGCCCGTGATATATACCCGTATCCTGAAACTCCAGGCGCCCCGTTGCAGTGTGGGTTCGCACAATAGAAGTGTCGAAATTTATCAGATGCGTATTATTTGTGCTTGTTCCCTGCACGGCACTTATTCCGTGGGGGTCATGACATGCTGAGCACGTAATTTGTTTATCCAGATGTTCCTTATGTTTCGGGAAGCTTTCGTTATTAAGAATACTGTTTCGACTATGGCATTTGTAGCAAAGCTGGTACGAATATTCACTCTCAGAAGTATAATCGGCCGTGTCGTAATTAAGTGCAAGCAGTGGTGGATAATCCGAACCGTGAGGACCTTTGGCGCCGGAATCGTCGCTTGAGTTATGGCAATCGGTACAATATATCATGCTGACAACAGTCATAGGCAGCTTGAGGCTGGGAACATTTTTATTTAAGCCAGGTGAAACAACAGGATGAAAAGATGGCCCCGACGGATCAAACTCCAGCCTTGTATTCGTCTGTGTAATATTCCGGGTAATCCGGGATTCGACCCGATCAGGATTATCTGCGTGGCACTTGAAGCACACCTCATATTCGTACTGAACCCATTGTGTCGTACCTCCGGAGGCCGTTACACCGGAAATCCCCCGCATAACACCGGGTACGACAGGGGCCTGTGCAAGTGTATTTTTGGTAGCGTGCGGATTGTGACAATCAACACATTCAACATGCTTCGCCGCTGCCATCGGTGATTCCTCCTGATCGTGGATTCCATGATACCGAACCACATCATGTCTGGAAAATTTGGAAAGCTGGGCCTTCAAATTCGTTTTAGCCACCGAACCGTCATGACAATTCAGGCAGTTTTCTTCCGACCTTGCAAAATGAAGCAGCCGCTCGTGCCCTCCAACAGAATGAGATTGGTGACAACATAAACAGCCGTTTTCCTCAACTGTGGCATATTTACTCCCCTGTAAGTATGAATCATTTGCGACAGAAGCCAGCGCAGTTGAACTCTCATGAGCCGAAAGCACCCATCCGGATAAATCATGGCAGGACACGCACATTCTTGAGCGGTTATTCGGCATAACCAGGAAGTTGCCATATCGGTTATCATGAGGCTCATGGCAAGTAGTGCATTGTACCTCGCCCAATCCATCGAGCTTCAACTGTTCGGGCAGGGTCGAAGGCGGGCGGATCTGTACATCTTCGGCCGACAGTGCTGCAGAGTAAACGAAACTGATCGGGTGGTCGTCCGACAAATCGGTACCGAGGTTTGCGGCGCCGGGATTAATATAAGTGCCGCCGGAGAAGTCGCTGTTTATGGATTCGGCCAAAGCCACTGTGCTGTCATGGCAGCTCAGACATAGCTTACTGGAACCGGTTGGCTGGCCCACATTGGCATCCAACGAAGAGCTTTGGTAAATTTTATAAACAGCAGTGGAAAGTTTATGGCTCCAGAGCGGAGTGCCCGCAATGGCTCCGTGAGGAGTGTGACAGAAACTACAGGAAGTTTTTCCTCCAGCCACTGCCGTCAAATCGTGTGGCGAGCCATCAATCTGATTTTGAGCTATTACCGCTGACCGGCTGACGGTAATAATCACGAGTAGTTTTATTAATTCAGCCCATTTGATTTTCATTTTTCGACCTATTCCATTAACTCGAATATCTGGATTCTTTTATTGAATGTGTCGGCAACATAAATTCTATTGTGACTATCTACGAAGATACCGCCAGGCAGCCAGAACTGGCCGGCCTGTTTTCCTTCCTGCCCAAAAGCCATAAGTATCCGCCCCTGCTGGTCGAATATCTGCACGTTCTCAAACTGACGGTCAGTAACATAGATGTTGCCAAAGCTGTCGGTTGCAATGCCGCAGGGATGAGCAAAATTGCCCGGGTGGTCGCCGTGCTCGCCAAACATAGTCAGGAACTGCCCCTGGCTCGAAAAAACCTGTACGCGATAGTTCAGCGTATCACTGACATATAGTTTGCCGCTTTTATCAACCCAAAGATGAGTGGGAAAATTAAACCGTCCGGGCTCAATCCCGCGGGAACCAATCGTCCTGATATAATCACCGCTCTTATTAAAGACGTTGACGACATGAGCGCCTGTGTCTGAGACATACAGCTCGTCCTGCTCGGCATAATATGCGATACCGCTTGGCCTGACGAACCGTTCCGAACCAAACCTGCCGCGGAACTTCCCTTTTCCGTCAAATACACAAACCTCTCGAAGCGCGCTATCGACAACATAAATCCAATCATCAACTATTGCCAGGCCGACGGGCTTCGACAGTTTTTGGCCGTCAGATATATCCGCAAATTGTGTATAAGCCCGCGTATTCAGATCGAAGGCATGTACTACACCGCCTGTAGTATCAGCTACGAATAACCTATCGTGCCGGTCAACAGTAACGGCATAAGGAGTAACAAGGACACCTATTTTCTCTTTGCCGAAGAGCAGCTCCCCCAAACCCTGTGTCCATGTGACTTGTTTTTCCAGGTCAGCTTCGGTCGATAATGTTCCAATGTATCTTATACGCGGTTTTTCCGGCGGCTGTGGCCAGACAAGCAGTTCCTCAGGAGACCAGAGTAACTGTTCCTGATTACCTGAACATCCGCCGCCAAATAACATCAGGACAATAACCAAAAGGTGTAATTCTACAAAGATGATGTATTTTTCGAACATTTTATATTTTGCAACCATATTGTACATTCCCTTGCACTAATCAGAAGAAGCGTTTGAGCCGAAAATACAGAAAATCACCATCGATTGTATCATTTCTACGATTGAGCGAGTTTATCTCAATACCGGCGGTAAGGCTCAACTGGCGGAAGTTATATTGAACTTCAGAATTAAACTGAAAACCTCTGGTTGAGCCGAACCTCGTATCATACTCATCACGATAATCGGCGCGGGCGGAAATACTATACTCGTCGGTCAACCTGCTGAATATCTCCGCACCGCTCTTGAATAGCTCAACATCTCGATCATCCGGTTCATCGAAATCCAGCCAGTGATTTGAAACTCTCAAACTTGCTCTGGTATCTTTATTTACAGGCCAGCTGTATCTGCCTTGAAGCATCTTACTCGTCGAGGGTATCTGAGTTGAGTCTTCATCGCTGTACTCTGCCTGCAAAAAGAGACCTTTGTTAACATAATCGGTGCCGACAGTATTGACCGTGAACTCATCCGGTGCAATTTCCGTGAGCGACGAGCTGACATCTTCATTTTGCCGCCGATGGGCGTAGTATAAAGAAAGACCGTTGTTGAAACGTTCCTTGATAGTGAAGTTTTGACGAGTGGTATCCTCTTCTCTTTCCGGCTCGATGAAAAAATTATAATCTACATAAATCTCCTGTCCGTTGCTCACATTAGGAGGAATGCCTCCCAAAGTGGTCATATTTAACTGTATCCGCCCGTTTATTTCCGAAATAGTGTAATCATCACCAAGGGTATATATATTCCCTCCGGTGTTGTCCGTTACTACAATGCTTGACGTATCGATGTTTACCCTGTCCAGGGTTATCGGTAACGGGTCAGTAAAAATATGCGATTCATCTATCACGACCCCGGTGCCGCTGCCGCCTGATTGTTCACTTTTGGTCAGACTTGCCGTATAAGTGCTGAACAATGTGCCCCATAGATTGTTCTTCCAGTAATTAACGGCGACTGAACCGCCATTTTGTGTAATATCCCCCTGAGTATCAAGGTCGGTCTTTGAAGTAAAGATGTTGGCTGTTGTGACCACGTTGTCATACAGCTTATGCTCGAAACCCGCCCGGCCGCGAGTTTCCTGATTTGTGAATGTCTCTCGTTTTAACTCCGAAAACCTGAAATCATAATTAGTCTGGAAACGACGGGAGTGCTGGAATCTTAAGCGCTCTTCCCACTGCCAGTTTTTGTAATCGAACGAACCGGATTGATCGGCATAATTAAAAAGAGAATCAAGCCTGTTTTCCTCGTCACTGCCAAAGCTCAAATCGTGCAATAAAGAGTATCTGTCCGTATCCGTATTTTGTGATACACCCAGGCTTCGCTGTGAGACCTCAGTCCTGTCAAAATCAAAACTCAAATGCGACGACTGGCTAAACTCATGATTAAGAGAATATCTGAACCGCTCATCGTCCCTTTTGAAAAAGTCCGACGCTAATGAAGTCAGCTCGTCCTGGTCTGTTTCGCTGGTATTGTATTGGAATGTCATCGGCGTGGTCTTGGACCGCAGCAATAGCGATACGCCTTCGGTTTGTCTTTCAGTCCTCAAAGAGCCCAAAAACTGACGCGCGATTAAATCCTCAGACTTACTCGCATGAAAGGTCGTCGGATACGATTTCGACCGCAACAATTGAGCGAATATGTTGTAATCATTAAGTGATTCTCTGTCCTTCTCAGACACATCGTCTGAGTCGATGCTTTGCTGGGCAAGCCCGAAGCCTACAGCAGCGGTATAGAAGAAAAAATCGGGGTGAAATATATCGCCCTCGGTTTTCAGCCTTATTCTTTCTTCAATCACTTTTGTTTCGCTTTTGCGTTTGTTTCCACCGGTCCCCTGCTCATCCGTACGCTTCTCAGCCACCAGCTCCGCCTCACCATGTATTCTATCATGTCTTATAAGAGGCCGTTGTTTACCGCGAACATTGACATTGCAGCCCGAAATAAAAAGTAAGCTCATACCACAAAATACAAGAGCCCGGAGGACGCGTTGATTGCGCTCCGTCTTAATCGCCCCGCTCCCTGTTTTGTCGTATCGTTGATTCAGCAATTCCTTTTAGCTTCCTCAGCGGCACTCAGCTCCCGCTGCTGCCTTCTTTATTTGTCTAATATCGAGCTTGTTTTGATTTAACTGCCTAAAATATATCACCTCAGCTATCGCTCCTGAACAGGAGCTTTACGGCTTAAAGTATTATCTATATTCGTTAAACACCCTTTTATTGTTATTATCATCGGCTCCGGAACTAAGCCGCTTTTCAAAACTTTTAACAAACCTTCTCTGGCTTTTTCAAATTGACCGCCATGATAAAAGGCCATACTGCAGTAATAAAGCTCAGCAACTTCTCTTTTTTGCTCACTTAAGGTCAAACTTTTATCGATATTTGCCAGGTCGTCTTTTATTGTTTTTGCAATGGCCGGTGGAATTGAGTCATTCTTTAGAACTTCAATCAAACCTTCCCTGGCTTTTTCCAGTTGGCCGGCATAGTAATATGCCAGGCTGAGGTAATAAAGCTCGGCAATTTCTCTTTTATTCTTATTAAGTTGACTGTTGCCTATCTCACGCTCTGTTATCGGTCTTTCAGGCCCTACATCTGCGGCAGCTTTTTGTTGTTTAACCTTTTCGGTATATCCTTCTGTGCCGGTCGCGGCAAAATCCATTAGATTGAGCACTTGCACAATTTTTATCCATTCTTCATTGGTAAAAGTTTTACTTTCCTTAAATTTTCCCAAATAGGCCCGTGCTTCTTTTATTTGCCCTTTCTCAATTAATTTCCCGACCGTCCAAAACACCTGAAACATGCTGTTGCTTTCGAGTTCGGTTGTGCGCCCAAGTTCTGTTAGTCCATGCAATCCTTCTTCCGACTTTTTTGGACCAACGTGAATTTGACTTTGCTCGGCATCGCCGACAGATTCGCTTCCTTCAACTGGTTTATCCGTCGTTGACGACGCTTCATTCAAAAGATATTTTACCGAACTGGTGTGAGGATTATGGCAGTCGGTACAGGCAAATTGCTGTTTTACCAAATGAGCGGGAATTAATCTCACATTGTCAATATTATGGCATCGATAGCAAAGCTGGGGTTCCGGCTCTTTAAGCAAATGTTCGGTCCGGCTCTTATGATGTTCGTGGCAAAACAAACACCGTCCGACAGCGACAGGGCCGTGAACATACGATGCCGATGTCGTATAGTCGGCATGGCATTGATAGCACAATTCCGGTACCGGCTTAATCAGATAGGTTTGAGATGAAAAAAGTCTTTGCTTGCTCTTGTCATGACAAAGGGTACAGTCTTTTCTCGGCTCATGTACAAACCATTGCTGTTCGGGACGCGTTTGCGAAAGTTTCTGAGAATCAGAATCGACAACCCCTTCCCTGGGTTGACCCTGCCCCAAAGGAGGAACACCCTCGAAGAAGAATGTCAGAACATCATGATGCTTAACCTCGTCACAGCTTACTACAAATATCCCCAAAAATACGAGCAGCATTAAACCGATTAATGCTGTTCTGGTCTGAAAAAATACGATGTAATAATCTTTCAATCCATGCATAACTATGGGAACCGGCAGTCAAAATGTTATCTACTGCCAACTGGTTTACGGCCTCGGCTTTTTTTATCTTCCCAGGCTCTGCTTTCATCAAATCCACACACTTTATCTTTTATTCAAACTATCGTCGATAGCCGCAAGATATTGCTCTACTGTTTTGGCCATCGCAGGCGGGATTAAGCCGCTCTTTAACACTTTAACCAAACCTTCCCTGGCTTTTTCAAGCTGGCCGGCTTTATAAAAGGCCATACTGTTGTAATATAGTTCAGCGACTTCCTGTTTCTTTTTGCCTTCTTCTAACAAATTACCTATCTCGGTAAGGTCGTCTTGTATTGTTTTAGTCATCGCAGGCGGGATTAAGCCGCTCTTTAATACTTTGACCAAACCTTCCCTGGCTTCTCTGAGCCGGCCGGCACGATATAATGTCATACTGCTGTAATAAAGCTCGGCAATTTTTTTCTGCTCCTCAAGCTGAGGCTCTTTAGTCCGCGGCTCTGCCTTCGGAACAGCCGCCGGCCTGCTCATCTGTTGTTCTAATTTGTTTCCCGGCTCATTTCTCTGAACGAGCTGTCTTTGCCTGTCCGAAGTCATCTGACCTGCAGTAAAGTTGCCAAAACCGTAAACGCTGATTTTGTTCGGGCCGTATTGATTTGAAACCAGTACCAAAAACTCTATATCCGCACCAGGAACAGCATACTTTCGGAACAACTCTACGTTATCGTAATCCAGGACAATCTTTGCCGGCAAATTCATCATTCCCGGCTTATTACCGGAAAGACCAAAAAACAATAGCAACTGAGCATCTTGATTATATATCTTGGCAACCTCCGTTGAAGCGTCCACTATCCAAATCCTGTTTTCCTTGTCAATCGCTATTCCTTTCGGCCTGACAAACTCGTCTATATTGTCGCCCATCCTGCCGATGGTTTTTATCAATTTACCAGATTGGTCAAACAGTGTTATTCGACCAGCCGCTTTATCAGTGACATAGACATTGTTTTGTTGGTCGAGAGCCAAATCACTAATGAGCGCAAACTCCCCGGCTGGCAATTCACCAATAGAATTTAACTTTCTATCCGCTTTACTTTCCGTACCTATACGAGCAATCTCCCTGCCGGTGGTCCTGTCTAAAACAAAAACCCGGTTACTGCCAAAGTCCGTAACATAACATCGAGAACCGCGAACTACTACATCTATAGGTTTAATCTTCGATTCTTTACCCAACATGGCATTCAGGTTATTATTCTGATCGAAAACAAATACCGCGCCGACCGTTGGGTCAGCTACATATTTGATATCATTGTCATCTATATAAATATTCACAGGATTTATCAATCGCTGGTCTCTTGTTAAATAATCAAATGTTCCTTTCTCAAGGTCCAGCATCTCGACCATTCTTTTGCCGACGTCACATACATACAATTTGCCTCTGGAAATCGCCACCCCGTAAGGTTTCGATATCACTTCCATTTTCTCCGGCTCGCCGAGAACAAATTTCTCGAAAGCACTGGCTTTAACGGCTCCAAGATCATCAGGCCCGGAATAAGACTTGAGGAATTGCAAACGCGGCGTTTCTGGGGGATTTGGAAAGAACACCGGTTTTAATATCTGCTGTTCCTCCCGGACAGACGGGCATCCTGAAAATATGCCCACTATCAAAACCAGGCTAACTCGTGTTAAGCTCTTTAATAATACTGATTTATACATTTTCACGAGTATTATTTCGGCAATTTCATCAGCAGCGCATAAAATTAAAAACATACATATTTTCTTAACCGCCCAGGAAATGCTATAAACGCAAATGTCTCATTTCCGAGAATTGTCAGAAACCGCATTTATCGAACTGAAAAAAACTACTTTCACTCTCCTGATTGTAACCCGGTGCACCCAATAAAACGAAGGATATTTGTGTATAGCTTGTCGTTGCTTTGTACTATAAATGCTTATTTCATATGACACATACGACACAACTCCGGCCCTTGCTGGAAGCCGTAATCGTAGCCCCGCAACAGTTTCTCCCCGACACCGGAGGTGTGAATATCATGACAGCTTGTACACTGCACCTTGCTGTCCGCGTCCAGCAGGTCGTCGAGAATAGTTCCTCCGATTGTACTGGCCTCGGAGGGATCTTTCAAAGCACCATCGAGAGTAGCCAGTGCTGAATCATATACAAACGAAATAGGGTGAGAGCTTGCCAAATCATTGGCCCCAAACTTAAATTCCGGATTCATCCACGAAAAATCAGGATTGGCGCCATCGTGACAACCAAGGCAAAGTCTTGAATCGCCGCTGGGCTGAGCATCTATAGCCCCCTGAAATGAAGAGCTGGAGTACATCGTTGTAAACGTAACAGTTGTCTCAAGACCGTTCCACAAAGGTACACCCGGCAATGCCTCGGCATGGTGCGGTGTATGGCATCCGTTGCAGCTAAAAAGATCTGAGTGTGCTATAGCCATTACCATTGTAGGTGTTAATATTCCAACCAAAAGAGCCAGAATACGAACTTTCGTAGAATTCATTTTCATAACCATCTCCTCATTCCCAATCTTCAACGTGCTTCTCATTGATAAAATCTAAATAATCCGAGCACATTGATCTATGTTGTTCAAAACCAGGAAGTAGTTTTTCGTTCCGGTGCCTCCAAAATCATCACACTGCCTATATCTATGCTATTATAAGCAATTTCCGCTCCTTAGTCAAGCCGTTTAAATTGTCAAATTAAGATATTTCTTCAATTTCCTTCCGTAAAAAATTACAGATCGCATATTCTTTCCGTGTTTTGAACCATAGAATTAAACAGCCTTCTGATTTCTCATTATTGAGAATACGAATCGTCATTTTTAATATTGATATGTAGTTTTAGCCCTTTAAAACCTCACCCGCAAATCCGCATGAGAACCTTATTGTCGGATTTTGTCTGACGATTCAACGGCAAATGTCTGCTGAACATCAGCCTCGCGGTATCGAATTGACTGTATCTTGAAGAAGAAAGCACCTCGGACATCCCCGCCAAACTACAACAGCTCATCCTTTCTGAGACGATTGACAATTTCTACAGCGGATTTGCTTAAATCCATCGTGTAAAAATGCAATCCCGGCACCCCTTCTTTTAGCAATTCCCTGCACTGGCTTATGGCAAACTCAATTCCAAAATTAACAAGCGCTTCCTTGTCACCTTCCGGCAAAGAGGTTATACCCTGACGCACATCGTCGGTTATCGTTGCTCCGCACATACCCGCCAACATTTCCATCATCTTGACACTGTATATAGGCATCACGCCCGGTACTACCGGTACATCAATACCGATTGACTTGCAGCGTTCCACAAAATCAAAGAAGTATTTATTATCGTAGAAATAATTACTGATTATGTACTCGGCTCCATTTTCCACTTTAAGCTTAAGATATTCGAGGTCCTTGTCACTGCTTTCGGATTCGATATGGCCTTCCGGATAGCCGGCAGCTCCCAAACAAAAGTCGTATCGAGGCCGAATAAATGCAACAAGGTCGGATGCATGAGGAAAGCTTTGCGGATGAGGCTTAAAATCCTCTTGCTCCCGGGGAAGATCTCCACGTACAACCAGAACATTCTCAACCTCTAGCGCTTGATAGTCATCCAGAACGGCACTTATGTCCTCCGGTCCCAATCCATAGCCGGCAAAATATGCAACTACTTCGAGCTTCTTTTCATTTTTTAATTTTTCCACGAGCTGACGTGAACCTTCCCGTGTGGAACCGCCTGCTCCGAAAGTAACAGAAACAAAATCCGGTTTCAGCCCGGCCAAAGCATCGATTGTATTTTCAAGTTTTTCTGCACCTTTCGAAGACCTGGGGGGAAATAATTCAAAAGAAACTGTAGGTTTTCGGCCTGTGCTCCAGAGCTTTGTAACTTTCATAAAAGCCTCCTTTTTTAAATTATACTGCTGCCCGAAAAAACAAGGACGTAAACTTAATGTCGAGTTAAGTTTTGTTTTTATTATTATTGAGACTTCGGTGCAAATAATTCCCGAGAATAATAACTACAATCAACAACGCAAAAATAACCATTGGAGCATATGAGCTATATGATGCCACCCGGCCATGAAGCCGGCGCAGAAAAATGGCCCAGCCAAAGATAGCCACATATGTTCCTGCCAATACAACAGGTAAATTGAACCGGGCTTTCAGACCCAGAAGAAAACCTATTATACAACCAACCACGGGACCCGTCATCCAGAAAGGTAGCCAAACAAAAACAAACAGTCCGATTAAACCATACCTTTGAACCTTGTCCTTGTGAGTTTCTGCGGACCTGTGCAGACGATCCAACATGTTCCTGAGCCATTTAATCACCAATAGATGCCGCCAGCTAAACACAAAAAGGGGATAGAAAATAAGCACTAAAATCGTTTCAATTATGATACACACCGTTATTACCATAGTATGGCCAAGTAACAGGGAGTATCCGAAGGCCATCGCGGCAGCTCGACCGAATATGATATCAGTAGCAGTCATTCCGAATAGAATCTGGGATTCCTCCGGAGAATCAATAAACTTAATCCCAAGCCATAAAGTATATATAAACGCCATTGTGACTCCGACTAATAAAATACGACCCTCCGGGCTGGTCAGAAGAGTTTCCTTTAACTGTTTTTGGGGCTCAGAATTGACCACGTTAGCTTGGTGTTCTGTTTTTTCTTCCATCTCTTCAATATTCAATTTAAGAGTATCTTACTTTAGCCATTTGCGAGAAGCGCTTTCAAAACTGCTTTCGTTGCGAGAACGAGCGAAATTT
>CAZIAN010000129.1:0-3898 GCA_964537355.1 uncultured Pirellulales bacterium
CTGAACCGACAAGACAGGCGAGAATAATCCGAGGAAGCCTGACCTTCACGAATATTTCATAATCTGGATTTACTGATTCCTGTGTGCCTGCTCCGCCGAATACCGCTTTAAGCGAAATACTCTCGGTACCGATCAGTGAGCAGGCGAACATCACCACTGCGAGCACAGCAAGTGCTGATACTGTCCTAATAATCAATTTTTTTGGTGTCAGCAACTCTTTCATTATTTCAATTCTCAAAAAGCTCAGGTCTTAGACATCTTGCGATAGTTTCGATTCCCTCGTACAGTCTTGGGCTAAGTCGCGAGACCATATCACCTTGTATGATGTAAATCCGCTTGTTAGCCACGGCCGGTACGTTTTCAAACTTACTCCAATATTGCAGTGCTCTATTTTGCTGGGCCACCAGGTTTTTTTGCTGCATCGAAGGTTCGATGATGACATCTGCGCCGCAGACGATGACCTGTTCGGCTCCGATTGGAGGGTATTTATGTAATGTCGGGCCAATAGCGTTTTCTCCTCCGGCCAGTTCGAGCATCTCGTTAATAAATGTATCATGTCCGGCCACTCGTAACGGCTCTCTCTGGACGACCCAGAGCACCCTGACTTTTGCCTCCGTTCCAACCAAAGCCGAGAGTTTGTCCAAATTGCCCCTGATGTTGGTTAACAGTTTATCTGCCTCGTGCTGTTTGCCGGTGGCTGCGCCGATTTTCACAATGGCCCCATAAAGGTCATTGACCTTTTCAATGTTCACTGTCAGGCAGTTATAGTTGATACGTTTGAGCCGCTCAGCAAGGTTTTTCTGCTGTTCGAATCCAAGCGTAACTATCAGGTCGGGCTTGGCCGCTATTATAGCTTCGATGTTCGGCTGCCAGAATGTACCGGCCTTTGGCTTTTTGGCCGCTGCCGGAGGATAATCACTGTTAAGCGTAACTCGCACTATTTCTTTCTCCAGTCCGAGAGCAAAAAGAATTTCCGTAAGATTTGGAGCTAAAGAAACAATTCTGTCGGCCCTCGTCGGCAGGGGGGTATCGCCGCAGTCTTGGGTCTGCTGGAGGTCGAATATGGCAAATCCTGCGGCTGTCCAGCATATGAATATCAATAACAACCACAACCACTTATTCATCAGGTCCTCTTGAACTGTTTTTCCAAATCACTTATTGAAAATTTTATCGTGGTGGGCCTGCCATGTGGACAGCGGCTTGCGGACTCGGCGTTTACTTTATCCCGGAGTAGTTGTTCTATTTCACTGTCGGTTAGTCTTTGGCCGGCCTTGATTGCCGCCTTGCACGCTGCCATATTCAAAACCTCATCGAGCAGCCTTTCGCCGTCAAGGTTTATGTCTTTACGGGCGAGCAGGTCGATTAAATCCTGGACAAAATCAAGCGGATCGGCCTTGGCCAATAAAGTCGGAAAGGCCTGGATGGCAATGGCCCTGGGACCGAATGGTACAACTTCAATTCCTAACTTTTCGAGCAGTTCGGCATTGGTATTAAGCAAATCAGCGTCAGAGGGGGTAACATCGAAGCTTTCGGGTATCAGCAGTTTCTGTGATTCGAGTTTGCTTTTTCGTATTCGCTTGCACAAATCTTCGTATATTATTCGCTCATGCAGTGCATGCTGGTCGATAATTACGAATCCTTCATCGGTCTGCACGACGATAAAACTGTCGTGTATTTGCATGAATTTTCTTTGTTCCGAGCGAATCTCCGGCATCGGCTGGCTTGCTTGAGCAAAAGCCGAAACCATAGCCGCCCCTGTGTGGCTTTCGGGTATCTCTCGGCTGGGAGGGCGAAACGCTACGATTTGCTGTTTTGGTTTATAGTTGAATTGTTGTTGGGTTTGAACCGGTCTGTGCTTTTTGAAAAATTCAGCCATCGCATCGGAAATTGCCTCCCTCCTATGACCCGGGGCGGGAATTCCCTGCATTTCGGGCGAACCAGTTGCAGTTGGCAGTACTGCATGACTCTGGAGGTCTGTGCTTAAAAGCTTTTCCCGAAGACAGCCAAGAATTTGCGAATGAACCAGATTGGCGTTATAAAAACGTACTTCGCTCTTGGTTGGATGTACGTTCACATCATAATCTTCATAGGGCATTTGGATAAACAGAAAAACGACAGGGAATCTGTTTGGTTCCAGAAGGCCGCGATATGCCTCTTTGATTGCATGTGAGATGAATTTGTCCCGGATGAATCGGCCGTTTAGAAATATATATTGGAATTTCTTGCTTGTTCTTGAAATGCTCGGTTTGCCTATCAAAGCAAGGATATGTAAACTTTTTTCATTACTTTTGGCCTCAATCAGATTTTCAGAAATCCCGCTTGAAGGTATCGGGGATAGTTCCGCTATGCGCTGGTGAAGATGGTCTTTATCTGAAAGTCTGTAAAGCTCTCTACCGTTATGTATCAGCGTCAAATCCAGACTGCCGTTTGCTAATGCGATGCGTGTGAATTGTTCGGCGATGTGGCCCATTTCAGTGTTGGCTGTTCTTAAGAATTTTCGCCGGGCGGGCAATTTATAGAAAATGTCTCTGACCTGGATTGTTGTGCCATAATCTGCACTGGCAGGGCTGATATCGCTTTTGTTGCCGCAATCGATCTCAATACAGTTGGCGCCGGTTTGGCTTTTCGTTCTGCTGGTGCATTTTAATTGTGAGACAGAGGCGATACTTGCTAACGCCTCGCCTCTAAAGCCAAGCGTCGAGATGCCATGCAGGTCCGAGCTGGTTTTGATTTTACTCGTGGTGTGTGGCTCAAATGCCCTGGCCAGGTCTTCACCGTCCATTCCACAGCCGTTATCTGTAACCGATATCAGTTTTCGGCCTCCGTCTTCGATGGACACCTTTATTTTTGTTGCCCCTGAATCGATACTGTTTTCCATCAGTTCCTTGACCACACTGGCAGGCCGTTCAATGACCTCACCGGCTGCAATCATATTAATCATATTCTGGTCAAGGACAAATATCTGCCCCATACTTTTCCACCATTAGTTTAGCCAGCGCTTATAATTTCTATTTTCTTTTGTAACGGTCATTTTCATTAAAAACTGTAATGTCAGTGTAACCTGCATAAATCTTCGCTGAATGTTTTGAACCCTTTGGGACAAAAAAGCTGTCGCCTTTGGTATAACTTTGTTTGACTCCATCTATTGTTAGATTTATCTTGCCTTCCATAACTACGCTCCAGTGGCTTTCGTGGGAGTGCTCTGGAACTTCTGCATCCTCATCACACTTCATGAAGAGGATTTGGTGGTTGTCTGATTGCAAAATATATCCCTTTAATCCGTCAATTGGAATATCTGCCTCAGGTAGTGCCCTTATCATCTCTGGAAATAATTCTGACATGATATATCCCCTTTCCTCATCAACTTTCCGATTGCCTTGACTGCTACCTTTCAAGTAAGCTTTTACCTGTCATCTCCTCAGGTTGCGGCAGTTGCATCATCTCCAGCATTGTAGGGCCTATGTCGGCTAATTTGCTGCCTTCGCGGAGCTTGCTGTTTTTATAGCGTTCGTCGAATATAACAAGCGGCACATCGCCAATGGTATGAGCGGTATGTGGTTTGTCCGGGCTGCCGTCTATCATTTTTTCAAAATTGCCGTGGTCGGCAGTAATCACAGCCGACCCGCCCAGAGCCTTGACCTTATCCAATATCCTGCCAACGCATCCATCAACAGCCTCGGCCGCTTTAATCGCTGCTGACAATATGCCTGTGTGGCCTACCATATCCGGATTGGCAAAATTGATAACCATCACATCGTATTTGTCCGACTCAAGTCTTTCCATTACAACCTCGGTAACTTCGTAGGCACTCATTTCAGGTTTCAGATCGTATGTTCGAACTCGCGGCGAAGGGACAATTTGCCTGTCTTCGCCAGTAAAAGGTTTTTCGGTATAGTCA
>CAZIAN010000129.1:3908-10998 GCA_964537355.1 uncultured Pirellulales bacterium
CGATTTATTTTCTTTGCCACCGTTAAAAAAATAAGTAACATGAGCGTATTTTTCCGTCTCTGCACAACGGAATTGCTTCAAACCCAGAGAACCCCAGTACGCACCTAATATATTTTTCATCTTTGGTAGCTTTGGAAATGCCACTTTCGCAGGTATCGTGGCGTCGTATTCGGTCATACAGACAAAATATATGTCCGGCATGGTTGTCCTGGCAAATTCCTTGAAGTCCGGGTCAACAAACACCCGTACAATTTCGCGGGGTCTGTCGCCCCGGAAATTGAAGAATATTACACCGTCACCATCTTCTACAGTAGCCAGAGGTTCATTGTCTTCATTGACAATACACGTCGGCTCGATAAATTCATCGGTTACTTCTTTTTCATAACTTTGTGCAACTGCCTCTGCAGCGTTGGCGGCTTTGTTCCCCTTGCCTATCCTCATACATTCGTAAGCTTGTTGCACACGGTCCCATCTGCTGTCGCGATCCATCGCATAGAATCTGCCCATTACGGTTGCGATTTTGCCTACACCAATTTCCCGGGCCTTTTGTTCAATATCGGCTATATATCCCGATCCGCTGTCTGGCGGTGAATCGCGCCCATCGGTAAAGGCGTGGATAAAAACATCCTTTACGTTGTTTCTTTTAGCCAGCTCAAGCAGGCCGTACAGATGATCCAGCAGTGAGTGCACCCCGATATTGCTGCACAGGCCCATAATGTGCATTTTGCTGTTATTGTTTTTTACAAATTTTATTAAATTTAGAAATTCTTCGTTTTCGAAGAAAGAACCGTCGCGAATGGTGTGGCTTATTCTTACGGATTCCTGTGGTACGATTCTGCCGGCGCCGATATTTTGGTGTCCTACTTCACTGTTGCCCATCGTGCCGTCCGGCAGCCCCACGTCCTCGCCGCTGGTATGGACAAGGCAGTTCGGATACTCCGCCATCAGCATATCATCTACAGGTGTATTTGCGCACTTGACGGCGTTATATTCATCTTCAGCCGGGTTTGGGTTGTAACCCCATCCGTCACGGATGATTAGTACGAACGGCTTATTTTTCAAAGTTACTTTTTGTTTTGCCATAAAAAAACAACCTTTCAATCAATAGCAACAAAGACGAGGCATAGCCTCGTCCTCATCATCGAGTTCATCTAAATTAAGTTTATATGATATGAAGCTCGGCAGGATATGTCAAACATTTAGATAAAACGCTTCAAATACAGGATTTGGCTGGATCCAGTTATTTGCCTTTTTGGTTATTCCAGAGTAGAACCTGCAAACGCTGGCAAAATGCAAAGCCGCTTTGTTTGCACATTTCCGCCACAATTGGTGATTTGGTGAAGAATTCATCTTTTGTTGCTGCCTGCGGCATCAGCATGACCTTTTCCGGATTGACGTTGCCTATTTTCAAAATAGTCTGCTGAATTTCAGACAAGTCATCTTGTGAATCTACGATAAACTTCAGTTGATATTCATAATTATCAATCAACTCTTGCAGAACGGCAATATCGAGCCTTGAATCCTTATGAGCAGCAGATTCTTTTATATCATCGGGAACAGAGTTGCTCAATTTCGGGCTGATACTCATCAAATCACAGGGCATGTCCGGGATATATGCGATTCCTGCGGTTTCGATTGTTATGTGTTTGCCGGGGGTTTTTAATTCCTTCACTAACTCCGGTAGGTCTGAATTTATCATCGGTTCGCCACCGGTTATTACAATGAATTTAGAGGGCCATTGTTGAATAGTCTTTAATATATCAGCAATAGTATAATCTTGTCCTGCTTGTTGGTCCAAGGCGTATTTTGTATCGCACCACTTACATCTCAAAAGACAGCCGGCAAGACGCACGAACACGCTGGGCACACCGGCTAAAAAACCTTCGCCCTGCAAAGAATAAAATATCTCGTTTATTACCATTGCTTTCATGTCCAGATGTCGTCAATCGGGATTTGATATTCAACTGGGTCGTTAAGACCAGCTTCGGCAAAGCCTTTTAATCTTAATCTGCACGAGTCACATCTGCCGCAGCTTCTGCCTTGTTGGTCGGGGTCGTAGCAACTATGCGTCAGAGCAAAATCGACGCCGAGTTTTGTTCCGGTAAGAATGATTTCGGCTTTTGTCATATCAATAATCGGAGTATGAATATGGTATCGACCTCTATGTTCGACTACGGCTGCTGTGGCAAGGTTGGCGGTTTTTTCAAAGGCGGCTATAAATTCACCGCGGCAGTCGGGATAGCCGCTGTAATCAGTTACATTGACCCCGATAAAGATATCAAACGCACTTAATACCTCCGCCCAGGCAAGTGCATAACTTAAGAATATCGTATTTCGGGCAGGCACATAAGTCAGTGGAATTTGGTCATGTTTACCGAAATCGGCCCTGTCCTTTGGTACTTCAATCTTTGAATCAGTCAGAGCTGAGTGGCCGAACTGAGCTAAATCAATATCGATTATCCGATGCTCAACGGTTGCCGTTGAGCCGGCGATGTTTTTCGCTGCCTCAATTTCCCGCTGATGTCGCTGGCCATACCGAAAGGTCAGAGCATAGCACTCGAAACCTTCATCGTGGGCTATAGCCAAAGTTGTCACTGAATCAAGACCGCCGCTTAGCAATATTACCGCTTTTTTGTCTGTCACCGGTTATTCTCCGTCTAAATAAAGATTGAGTTCGAGAAAGCACATGAACAAAGGGATTTTACCGATTTGACCGAATACTGTCAAAAAGCAAAAAATAAGCGATTTTTATAAGCGACCCGGCGTGAAGCTTTTTTTCTCTCTAACATAGATTATTTCTTGTCATAAGCAGTCCGTTTGATTATATTATCAATGATTGGATTTGTAAGAGAGATTAAATAATGAGCGAACCGGTAGAAATAGAAATATTCGATAATCCCCGCTCTGAACGGGACTATTGTATAACAATCAGATGCCCGGAGTTTACCAGCCTCTGCCCAAAAACGGGACTGCCGGATTTCGGTGAAATTGTTATCGAATATTGTCCCGATAAGTCCTGTATCGAGTTGAAGAGCCTTAAATTATATATGCACAGCTACCGCAATAAGGGTATTTTTTACGAGTCTCTGACAAATGATATATTAGACGATTTGAAGGCTATATGTAAGCCGCGATGGATGAAGGTCACCTCTCGATTTACACCTCGCGGGGGAATAACTACCGAAGTGGCTGCGGAATATAAATCGAGGAAATAAGCAGCTTAATCTTGCTGATTTCTTCAAAACTGATTAAGACAAATAGCAAGGGAACTGCAGTCAGCAAATCAATTAAGAGGTGCTAAAATGGCGATAATATTTCACTGTGATTATTGTGGGAAAAAGATAGAAGCCGCTGATAGTGCCGGCGGTAAATGGGGCAAATGTCCGGCGTGCCATAATAAGCTATACGTTCCTGCTTCGGAACCCGACGATGAGCTTAAACTTGCCCCAGTAAATGAGACCGATTTAGAAAGAGAAAAACGGCTATTGGACGAAACAAATCGGCTTACACTTGACATATTAAAGGAAAGAGATGTCCCCAAAGGAGCCACTGAACCGGATGAGAGCGCTGAGACGCCCGAATTGGGATTTGAGATGAGCCAGGTAGAGCTGAAGCAATATATCATTAAATATCTGCATCTGATGGCTGATAGTGAATTATATGAAGCCCAGAAAATGGCGGCCCTTATCACGCCCTATGGTGCACGTGCTGTTAAAATTCTCGACAAAATGGCCGTTAGCGATATGCATGAGCCGGATTTGGCTGGTATTTCCCAGCTTGTGCTTTCGGGCTTGATCAAGTCTCTGAGAGATGAAATAAGCTGATTTTTTAGAGAAAATTTTCGAAGCCGGCCAAAATGGTCCCAAAAAACACCTTCAATTTGCAAATATGAACTGTTTTTTTCGGTCTGCAAAAAAATACCCCGCCTTGAACTTCCTCCCGGTTTGGTCATGCTGAAATTGTTTCCTATATTTTATTTAGAAACAGTAATAACGACCTGAGTGAACCCCTTAACAACTTGGAAGGAAACTTATTATGGCCAATGAGACTACAGCAGTGCACGTTACCCATGAGACAATAGGGAAAGTTGGTGGTATAGGCGCTGTCCTGCAGGGCTTCTTCACAAGCAAATCTTATCTTGAATCCATTGACAGGTCAATCCTTATCGGCCCATTGTTCACCACTGAAGGCGCACTATCAGAGCGGCTCGGTGATGATGGAAAAGTGCTGTATTCATCTATTGACGGATATTTCAATACAGAATACGCTCCGGCCTTTCGTGAGATCGAACAATATTATAATGTAGGTATTGTGTATGGAAGGCGATTATTTGTTGATGAAGAGACAGGTATAAAAAGCTCACCTGAGGTTGTGCTGGTAGATGTGAGATTTATAGATAAGGGTGTCATTAATGAATTCAAAAGACGTCTGTTCGAGGAGTTCAGCATTCAAAGCCATTTACATGAACACCTATGGGAATATGAACAATATGTCAGATTGGCACCTGTGGCGATTGATGTGCTCAAAGTGATAGGAGCCGCTAAGGATTCGACGGTTGTTTTTTCGCACGAGTTTATGGGAATGCCAACGGCATTGGCGGCTATTCTCGAATCTTCCTGTAATTTCAAGACGGTTTTTTATGCTCATGAAGTAGCCACAATGCGACGCATTGTAGAAGAGCATCATGGACACGATACAATGTTCTATAATGCTATGAAACAGGCTCATAATAATGGGATTTTCGTCAACGATGTGTTTGGCGACCAGAGTATGTATTTCAAACATGCTCTTGTGGAAGCATCGAAATACTGCGACCATATATATGCGGTGGGCGATTATGTCGTGGACGAATTGCGGTTCCTTGCGCCCCAGTTCGAGAACGCCAGGATAAATATAGTTTATAATGGTATCCCGTCATATCAAATCAGTGTTCAGGAAAAGCTTGCGTCGAAGGAGAAACTCCGAAGGTATTGTGAGAATCTCTTGGGCTATAAGCCGGATTTTATCTTCACACATGTTACAAGATTGGTCAAAAGCAAGGGAATGTGGCGTGATTTGCGTGTACTCGAACATGTGGAAAAAAAATTCAAAACGCAGGGAAAAACAGCGGTATTACTTGTACTTTCAACCGAAGTTTCACGGCGCCGCAGCAGTGATATCTACAATATGGAATCGACATATAATTGGCCTGTGGCTCACCGTGAGGGCTGGCCGGACCTGTCAGGCGGTGAGGCTGATTACTATACTGCTATACAGGAATTCAACACCAGAAGCAGCAATATAAAAATTATTTTCATTAATCAGTTCGGTTTTGCACCGAAAAGATGTGGCAAAAGGATGCCGGCGGATATGGAGTTTATGGATATCCGCAAAGGCAGCGATGTAGAATTTGGTCAGAGTATTTATGAGCCGTTTGGCATAGCTCAGCTCGAACCCCTTACTTTCGGTGGTATATGCGTATTTAGTAGTGTTTGTGGGTGTTTGGGATTCCTGCGGGACACAACAGCAGGAGCAGATGTTAAGAATGCTATCATCGCAGACTATACGAAACTGCCTGCCTGCGAATATGCCGAAATCAAGGACATAGTACAGATTGAACGATCTGTGCGAGACCGGACAGAAGCCGCCGAAAGTGAAAGAGTTGCGATGCAAATATGCTCACGTCTGCCCAAGAACGAGGCCGAGGTTGAAAATATGATTAAAGCAGGCTATGAGCTTGCGAAGAATATGGATTGGGACACAGTAGTGAAAAAATATCTGCTGAGCGGCCTGAGGTCGGTCTGTAAAGCGACTGCAGAAATTAAAGTGCCGGACGAACTGCACATATCGTAATTCATTTCTCACATTCTGCTTGGCTTTTCTTTCTTTGAGTCTTTCCGCTTGACTGCTCAAAACAGGAAGGTTAGACTGTCTCTTGTGGGTAAGATTGCGGAAAAACCGGTTATTGGCATTTTAGGTGGTATCGGCTCAGGCAAGAGTACAATTGCTGCTGAATTTGCCAAATTAGGCTGTAAGGTTATTGATGCCGACAGAATTGCTCATGAGTTGCTTGAAGAGCCTCCTGTCAGAGAAAAAATAGTGAGCCTTTTTGGACAGGCTGTGTTGGATTCTTCGGGGAAAATTGACCGTCGGAAATTAGCTGAGGTTGTCTTTGCTGATGATCATATGCTCGCATCACTTAACAGGATAATTCATCCTCTTGTCCTGCAGCGAACCAAGGAGCTTATTGAGAGATCCAAGAGCCAAAATCAAATCAAAGCAATCGTCCTGGATATGCCGTTGTTGGTGGAAGTTGGTTGGCACAAGAGGTGCGACAAACTAATTTTTGTCGATTGTGAACAAAAATTAAGGCAGGAAAGAGCAAAAAAAATGGGTTTTAACAAAAAACAGATCAAAATTAGAGAAAATTTTCAGATTTCTCTGGACAGCAAGGCAAGCCTCGCCGATAATACCATAGAAAACAATTCTGACTTCTCGGCAATAGCCAAACAAGTCACTGGAATTTTCTCTTACATTGTGGATAATGGGTAAGTGGGATTTACTGTAAAACACTCATTTTAGTGTTGCCCATTTTTAATATATAGGTTTTATTTCAACTGTTCAAAATTCAAATCTTATTTAATTCCTATGTTCGTATCATCGAGCTTTCTTGCGAAAGCGAGAATGTCGGTTATGCGAGTGCAGGCGGGAAGCCCGAAAGAATCGGGACTTTAGAATTGTATCCCTGCTGTCCGATTTTACGGATATGAGCTTTGTGGGGCACGATTAAAGTTTTATAATTGTAAAAGGAGTAATGATGGCTAAGGCTGTAAAGAGCACAGGCAAAAAGCGCAAAAGCACAAAAAAGAAAAAGATTGTTACGGAAGAACAAGCTGTTACCCAGCAGCATGAGCGGGCACTCGACTCAGTGGAGCCCGAGGCTGGCGCAGAATTGGCAGAGGATAACCAGGCTGTAGCTACGTCCCAGGAAACTGCGCCTGTAGATACCGAGGACGAAGCCAGGAAAGCCGAAGAAGCTGAGGAAGAATCCACCCATGATAAATATGAGCGGATTAAGAAAGGCAACTTGTATTTGACGGATTTGCAGAAA
>CAZIAN010000130.1:0-10998 GCA_964537355.1 uncultured Pirellulales bacterium
CGCTCTACAACTGTAGAGAATGTTCGACAAATCACCCCTTTTTATGCAAAACAAACCCAATTTTCCCTATTTTTCACCTGGAAACGAAGATTATGCAAAAAAACAAAGCCAATTCAAA
Organism: uncultured Pirellulales bacterium; assembly: GCA_964537355.1. Lineage (GTDB taxonomy): Bacteria > Planctomycetota > Phycisphaerae > Sedimentisphaerales > Anaerobacaceae > NIOZ-UU13. Next base: position 119 of record CAZIAN010000130.1, read on the forward strand.
CCCAATAAAGCCAAAACAAAGCCAATTAAAGCCAATTCAAACCCAATTTAAGCCAAAACAAACCCAATCAAAGCCAATGCCGCCAGCAATTTCAGCACCGGCCATTTTGTTGATTGACGAGGGCTTGCACCCGGCCTATAATGACCCCGGTAATTTTTGAAAGGTTGTATTATGGATTTTGAGCAGAACAATAATTCGTCAATACCCACAGGACCTCAACCATCAGGGCCTAATTACAATCCGGCTCTGGGCGGTCCATCAATGGTGGCGCCAAGGAGAAAAGGCTCTGGCTGGAGAATTTTCTGGGGTATAGCTTTAGCATTGTCGTTTATGGCAAATGTTGCATTGTTCCTGATGCTGATTGGAGTTATCGCTATCTTCGCAACGGGACAAAGAGGTGTTCTCGATGAAGAAGTCATACGAGAAGGCCCGTCAAGATCTAAAATTGCTATGATTTCGCTACAGGGTGTAATATACGGCGAATCAGCAAGCGATATCTATCGCCAGCTAAAGATCGTTCGCAAGGATAAACACGTCAAAGCCGTCATTGTTCGAGTAAATTCGCCTGGTGGTACAATTTCAGCAAGCGACCAAATCTACATGGAAATCAGCAAGTTCCGCGCCGAAGAAAATATACCCGTTGTGGCCTTTATGCAGGGCGTTGCCGCTTCGGGCGGCTATTATGCCTCGGTAGCCTGTGAACAAATAATAGCCGAACCAACTACTATTACCGGCTCCATCGGGGTAATAAGCTCGTATCTTGTTTTGCAGGAATTACTGGAAGACAAGCTCGGTATTCTACCGGTCACCATCAAATCCGGCAGAAAAAAGGACTGGCCCAGCTCATTTCGGAAACCCGAACCGGAAGAAATTCAATACATGCGGGACAAGGTAATCACGCCTGCCCTCGAGAGATTTATAGAAGTAATAGCTGAGGGAAGAAAAGCAAAACTTACAATAGAAGAAATCAGGCAGCTCGCTGACGGCGGCATTTTCGGCGCAAAGGAAGCAAAAGAGGAAAAGCTTATAGATGAGATTGGCTATCTGGATGATGCTATAGAATTAACAAAATCACTGGCCGGGATTGATAAAGCACAGGTAGTACAATATCGAAAGCCATTTTCCATTACTGACGTTTTTAGCTACCGCAAATCAAATATACTTAAATTCGACAGAGCCACGCTATATGAACTTGGTACCCCGCAGATACTATATCTCTGGAGTGCATATTAATCATTCACGACAGTAAAATACGATTTAATAACAATTTTAAACTGTAAGCAAAATCAACGAATTAAAATTAAACCGCCCCCCTACCGCCTGAGCTTGCCGTATTTGCCCAGTTGCCCCGAATTACCAATTTTACGTTAATGCCCATTACTTAAATACACTCCGACTCATTAAAAGAAAATTAATGAAGAATTTCTACGATTATTTTCATCTGATAACCGATATATCATAGTTGAACTTTGACATTTTTGGAAAGGTCAAGGCAATGCAAAACACAATGGTTACCGAAAGTGAGCCATTAATTGCAATAGACGATTTATCCATAAAGATCAAGACACCGCATGGCACATCGGCTGCAGAAAAAGAGCAATTGTTAACGATAGACGATTTAGCCGCTTATAAGCAGAAAATCTTAATGAAAAAAATATTAATCACGGTAATTGTTGTAAACGTGATAGTGTTGATAAGCATAGTTCTGTGTACTTAGTACTGTCCATTTTCTCTTTCTACAATACAAAGAACTCATATTTTAGCAAATAAACTCCCCCCACCCTGCATGCTCCAAAAATGTTAGTGTAAATATTACAACCTCTGGATTTGTTCAAATAACTCTATAAAACTTAGAGGCAAATAATACCACTCAAGAGTATCTCGTCATTTAAATTACGTCCTTAAACACTTATATTTAAAGAAAGTGATGATGTAAGATTCTTTGAAAATGGACTTCTGCTTGTTGCAATTCAAATAAGGTTTTGTTAAAATTGTTCAGAAGAATTTTTGTACTTAAGCATTTAATGGGGATTATTGCATTCTTCAAAACTATTTATGAGGTGGGGAACATGGTAAATACTTTAAACATACCTTCACATAAACTATTCATTCCGTTTTGTTTCAAGAATCGTTTATTATGGACTTTTATTCTGATTGTAGCATTGTGGATACATCCTGGCAGAGGGTATGAACTTGAACCTCCACCAATAACACCTAATGAGGATTTTTATATTTTAGGGAGCGCTCCTGAGATACCTCCTGACTGGACTTTAAAGATAGAAGGTGAGGTAGAACAACCCTTGTCGCTATCCTTAGATGACCTGAAACAATATCCTGAATTGGATGTTGAAGCAACCCTGGAATGTAATTTTAGCGGAGGCTCCTTATATCTTATAAGCAGTGGATTGTGGAGCGGCGTCAGCCTCAATATTCTTCTGGACCAGGCCAAACTGAAATCTTCAGCCAAGAGTATAATTTTCAGGGCGCACGACGGTTATTGGATTGGCCCATTTTCCTTAGACAGTGTGATGCAGAAAACAGACATAATGGTGGCTTATGGCTTGAACGGCCAGACATTGCCGGAGTTGCATGGATGGCCAGCAAGAATGGTCCTGCCTGGCTATACCGGTAATCAATGGGTCCGCTGGCTCGATCGAATTGAAATATTATCAACGCGTACCAGTGAGAAGTTAAATGCCTGGCCAATACATGCAAGAATTTTTGAACCTGACTACAATGCAATTGTTAATAAATGTTCTTATACTATTAAAGGCATGGTGAATACCGGAGAAGGTAAAGAGATTGTAGAAGTCGAAGTCAGTACTGATAACGGAATAACATGGGAAAGTGCTGAAATACTCAATTATTTTGTACCTAATGTCTGGAAACATTGGCGGTATCAGTGGAAAGTTGAAACACCCGGAAGACATACAATATTTGCCCGTGTAGTAGATAAAGAAGGTAATGTTCAGAATGAAAATGGGCTTTACGGATGGTGGGGATATAATGTTATTGTCACTGTAAGCCCTGAAATTAATTGTGCAGACCAACATCGAGCAGACATAAACAAAGACGGCTACGTTGATTTTTTCGATTATTCATTATTAGCAGATCAATGGCTCATGAGTGGAGTCGGGCTTTCTGCGGATATAATGCCAATTGAAAGCGATGCTAAAGTTGACATTTTTGATCTAATGCTGATAGCCGATTACTGGCTGGCCGGCATTGAATAGCGGAGTATTTTTAATCTCACAGAAAATCAAAAGGCCAAAGGTATTTTGGATACATATACAACCCTAAGCATTACCGGACAAAAGCTTTGAAACCTCCGCGAGGAGAATATCCGGTTCTATTGGTTTTTCCAGATAAGCATCAACCGGACACCATGTTGGGTCACCTGCCGTCGCTTTAAAATCTATGCCTGTTTCGTTCTTAATACCAGTCAGCATCAGGATGGGCATATCTTTGAACTGTGGGTCTTTCTTCAATTCCCGGGACATTTTAAAACCGTCCTCCCAGGTGGACATCATGACATCCAGTATGGCTAAATCAGGTTTTTCGGCATTGATTTTTTCCATACCATCTGTTTTATCAACAGCCGTAACAACAGTGTATTGTTGGCTTTCCAAAATAGCCTGCAATGACTCTCTAATGTCCGGGTCATCATCTGCAATTAAAATCTTTGCTTTTCCCATAATTCACCTCATAAGATATTGGTTTTTGGTAAAATGACTGTAAATTTAGTTCCCTGGCCTTCCTGGCTTTGCACTGAAATTTTGCCTCCATGTCGATCTATTATCTGCTTGACTATCGAAAGGCCAAGGCCGGTACCGTCTTTTTCTCTCTTCCTGGCATTACTGGCCCTAAAAAACTCCTCAAAAACGTTTCCAAGTTCATCCTCAGGTATCCCAATGCCGGTATCGGAAAATTCCATCCGGACAAAATCATCCTGTCTTTTGGCTTCAAGGTGCACAGATTTTCCTTCAGGTGTATATTTTACTGCATTGAGTAGTAGATTTGAAATCATTTCATTAATAGAGAATTCATTGCCGACTATTTGGCCCAACGACGGCTCAATATCAGAAGTTACCGTAATTGACTTATCAGCAGCATTAGTCGCAACGCTGGCCAAAGCCTTAGATATAGAATCCGGCAGAGAAAAAGATCCCATCTGTAATTGGCCGCTGAGCCGCATCTGTGTCAAATTCAACAGTTCCTTTACAAAATTAGTCAACTGCATTGTTCGTTTTCGCGATCGATCCATGAAATCAGATTGCTTTTCGTTCAGCGTGCCTGAAGATTTATCCGCAGCAATATATAGGCAGCTTTGTATTGCAGCAAGATGTCCCTTAATATCATGTGTGACGCGTGCAACATATTCATCTTTTATCCGGTCTTTTTCTGTGAGTTGAAGATTGGCCTCTTTGAGTTGAACGTTGGCTTGGCGAGCTGCTTTTTCCTGTTTTTTTAATTCCGTGAAAAAAAGGTTTTTCTGTGTAAAATTGACCTGTCTTGACACCGCTTCAATAAAATCGAACATCTCCTTCGGGGATTTATCCTGCAGAATATCAATGTATAAGGCATCGATAGTTTCTCCCAAATCGTGTACACGGGCAGAAAAAACGAGATGAGGTTTGTGTGTATCGACAACCGTCAACACAAGGTTACCGCCAGAAGATGGGCCGCTGCTTGCCATTACCGGAACATCTGTTTTCCGGACTGTGTCAAGTACCCGTTTTGAAAGATGCAAAGAAGATGCCTGCAGGATGGAAATATCCGTTGCATTCGTCCCTACATTACACGCAAGAATCTCAGGCGGCCCTGACATAGGCTCATCACTACGAGGCAGTCTAACAATAGCAACAAGAGTATTGAACATCCTTGCTAAGCATAAACATGCTTCTGAATATAAGTCTGAGGGACTGGACAATTCCAGCAAACGGGCCGTAAATTCATTGAGATAACGCATCAGATCCGGAGATAAAACGGTAACAGGGCTGGCCTTGTAGGATACGATATCTTCCTCCATACCCTTGTCAACAACCGGGATTGACGTTCGCAGAAACGTTCCCGTCCCGGTCTGTTCGTCAGGCACTTCCCACAAGTGGAGTATGAAAGGATGGATGCTGATTTCCTGATTTGGCAAAATTGCCTGTGCCTTAATGCGCTGTTCATTGATTAATACACCGTTGTAACTGTCCATATCTTCAATTATCCAACGACCAAAGGGGTCTTGAGAAATACGGGCGTGAACTCGTGATACATTACTATGGTCGAGAACAACATCACATTTCGAGCCTCGACCCAATGTTATGCCTTTGGGTTCGAGAGATACCTCTTTAGTCTCTTGGGGCCCGGATATAATCAGCTTTGCCTTAATCATATTGTGTTTCTCCTTTTCGAACTGTTTATCCAGGTTAAAGACACAGTCTTCACAGACTGGACTTGTTTGGCTGCATTAATTATTTCACACACAGGAAGACTAAACAGCTCGAACCAACAGGCTTTTTCGCTCCTCCAAACAAGATAGCTTGTCACTAATAGCCTTATATCCTATCGCATTTGCCCGGTATTTCCCTTATATAGCCACATAAAACCTTGTATAAAATTGATTTAGTTTGAGACATTGCATTTTAGCGTTTACCTTTATCACTTTTATAATGAGGAAAATTTCCATTATCAAAAATGGCAAGCCGTTCCACAAAATACATAATACAGGAAGGATAGACAAGCTCTTTGTTAATTTTTTATTATCATAGCCACACCAACTGCTAAACGCAGTTATCGCTTAAGTAAAGCAAGATTAGATTTTTAATACTATTAATAGCAGAATATTAACAATTTTTTTGTTTTTTTTCTTTACCTCTCGCACTCTTTTTCTTAAAATTGAGAAAATCAGTCTTCTGTGGCTTGTTTCTTGAAGGCATACCAATCTGTACTTAATGAGGAACTTAATTCTACCTAATAAGTCCGAATTCCCGCTTTCGAGAAAATTACTATAGATAAATATGCCATAACAGAACGTCAAGACCAGACTGCAAGCAACACAGAGGTAATGTTGCAAAGCTTGAGTGTCTTATTGCAGAGCAGAACAAGTTTATTTGTTTTTATATCTATAGTCTTCTGCTTTTTTGTGCTTCTCTGCTTAACGGATTAGAGTGTCGGAATCAGTTATTTTGAAGGAGACTCATGTGCGTCTGACAACAAGTTTATGCTTAATCTTTTTTCTACTTTTCTTCGAGTCAGTTATTTGTGTTGCAGCCGGTGAAGCAGCCGAAGCCAAGCAGGAAACTACCACGGACGTTTTAAGCCAACAAGGGGCAGAAATTGAGCGGCTGAATTTACCTGAGGATACGAGCCCTCGTTTTACAATCAGCGAGTTGCACATCAGCGGCAATACCTTAATCTCTAACGAAGAGCTTCTGAATAATCTGCCTCAGATATATAATGCCTCTGACAAACGAACACAACAGGCCGAGCCTGGAGAACTCTACGATCTTAGGCCTCTGCACGGTATAGTTTTACATCCCGGCCAACCTCAGGAGGTTTCAAGAAGGACCTTACAGGGCTTAACTCAATATATTCTCTCTGTTTATCAGAGTCATGGTTATGCGGGTATTTATGTGTATATAGCAGCACAGGCCGTTCAGGGTAGCGTGCGGTTACAGGACGGAATTTTACCTGTCGAGATTGTCGAAGCTGAAATCTCTGAGATTAACATAACCAGCTACAATACAAAACGTGAAAGGGTCGAAAAAGGGAAACTCCGCAGTTCTGTAATCGAGGACTGGTCACCAGTCAAGGTCGGTCAGGTAGTAAATAAGAAAGAACTTGATTATTTTGTCAACCTGCTCAATCTTAATCCCGATAGGCATGTCTCTGCTGTCATATCCAGGAGTTCCGAACCAAATACGCTTGCTCTTGGATATGATGTTTACGAAGCGGATCCTTGGCATTATTACATCCAACTCGATAACTCCGGTACAGCGGAAAGACAATGGGCCCCAAGAGTGGGTCTGTCTAATACCAATCTGACGGGTATAGATGACAAACTCAATGGCATGTATCAGGCACCATGGGAATCCGGAATAGAGGATAATTACTTGCTGTTCGGAAGCTATGAATTTCCAGTTTTCACTCCTCGATTATATTTCAATATTTTTGGCGGTCGCAGCAAGTTTGATACAACTCCGGAGGGTGGCCCATTAAACTTTCTCGGCAGAGGCTCATTCTATGGCGGCATGTTGCGCTTTAATGTTTTTCAGATAAATGGCTGGTTCCTGGATATTACAAATTCACTCAGCCATGAAAAAAGCGAAGTTACCCCTTCGCTTTTTAAAACTCTGGAATCCGATATTGAAATGGACCTGTGGACATTTGGTATCGGGCTGCATCGTTCGGATGATATATCAAATACTTCTGTTGGATTTAACCGGGTACAGAGTGTGGATGGTTCCACCAGGAGCAGGTTTGCCAAGGCAAGGCAGGACGCCGACCCAGACTTTAATATATACTCACTTTCAGCGGCTAACTCTCAATACATCGACCCTAATAAGGTCCAGAGATTCAGCAGTTCCTTCCGATGGATAACGACCGATGAAAGATTGGCGCCTTCAAAAATGACTACTTTCGGGGGACTATATTCTGTCAGGGGCTATAAGGAGGATGAAGTTGTTGCGGACAAGGGGACACTCATGTCATTTCAGTATGAGTTTGACCTGGTGCAATATAGTAAACCTGGAGATAGTAGTGACAATGAATCAAGCGAAGTGCAAAGCAATGGACTGGAGCTTAGTAAACTGGCTCCGTTGGCTTTTTTTGATTTTGCCCGAGCTAAAATTGAAGATCCTGTCGCAGGTGAGAAAAAAACTCAGGAACTTTGCTCAATAGGTATGGGCTTACTTTTTGATGTTGGAGATGATTTTAGTGCAGGTATATATTATGGTTGGCCGCTCAGGTCAACCCTTAGAACCGATGAAGGAAGCGGCAGATTTGGCTTTAGTTTTATAAAACGATTTTGAGCGATTTTTGTCTCATTATACAGAGTTTGGATGGATACGCATTAGATAACAATAGCTATTCATAGTGAAAAGGTGAGGATATGGGATTTTTAATTCGATTAATAAAAAGACACTATTTAAGGCGGATCATTACATATATTTTAATCTGCTTAATGCTCTTCAATTTGCCGGCTTCTGTCGTACTGGCCGGACCGGAAGGCGCGGAGGTTATTCACGGCCAGGTTTCGCTGCAACAAAGCGGCCTTAATACTGTCATACATGCTTCGGATAAATCAGTCATAAACTATACAATTTTTGATATCGCCCGCCCGGAGGTTGTGCAATTCATCCAGCCTGGCAGCAATGCTTCTGTGTTGAATCGAATACTGTCAGCCAATCCAACATTTATCGATGGAACTTTGCTGGCTAACGGCAGGGTATTTTTTGTAAATCCAGCCGGAGTCATCATTGGAAGTGGAGCTACGATCAACGTCAACCAGTTAGTAGCTTCCGGTCTCAATATATCAAATGACAGCTTTATAAATGGTCAATATGAATTTGTCGGCGGCGGTGGTTCCGTGGCCAACTATGGTGATATCTCTGCCAAGAGCGTGTACCTCGTTGGAAAACAGGTAACCAACGCAGGTAATATAAATTGTCCTGCCGGATATGTAGTAATGGCTGCAGGTGATAAAGTATTTCTCGGCCAGCCTGGAAGCAGTGTCATTGTTGAAATAGGTTCTTTCGAACCCCCTCAGGCAGATGCTCAAGCACCAGCAGAGATTATTAATGAAGGCACATTAGAAGCCGAAAGTGGAACAATAATCCTTGCTGCTGCCGGGGACGCCTTATCCAGGCCTATAATGACCAACAACGGGTCCTTATTAACCTCGAATGCAAATGGAGATGCCGGAAATATCACTCTTCAAGCTGGCGGCGGCCTTGTCGATAATACCGGTATAATTACGGCCACAAGTAATTCTGACGCAGGGGGAATCATCACAGCAGTTGCAGGTGAAGTAATTAATACTGGAACCATAGATGTATCCGGAACTCAGGGCGGCACAGTTACTATTGAAACATCCGACCGCCTTGGTCAGTTTGGTACTGTTCGTGCTGATGGCATCGATGGTGATGGCGGCAGCATATCTTTGACCGCCGGCAGTGTAGTTGCCCTTAGCAGCCAAAGTGTAACTACTGCAAATGCCGGAGTCAACGGTGACGGCGGAGACGTCATTGTGTACTCACCCGATACAGCACTTTTCCGTGACAGCGCACTCATTGAGGCCAAAGGGGGGAGTATCTCGGGGGATGGCGGCTTCGTCGAAGTCTCCGGAATAGAACATGTAGAAGTCTTCGGTTCAGTAGTTGCAAGTGCTGCCAATGGAGAGTCTGGCCAGTTCCTTATCGATCCTCGTAATATTACGATTAATAATGAAGAAAAAGAAGATGGTGGTTTGACATCAGCTGGTGTATGGGAGCCGAGTAGTAATGATTCAGAATTAGACATAGATTCCCTTGAGGGATATCTTGATAACCAAAGTGTGACAATAAGTACATCTGGGGGTGGTGGACCGGATGCGGATGGTAGGGATAATCAGGATGGCTGGATCCATTTTGATGCTGGAAGGGACCTTTATGATGGCACTAATCACGTAACCGGCAGTGACTTTTCACTGACTGTCAATGCAGATGACTATATTCTGCTCGACAGCGGCATACATTTTAATGGCATTGGAAATGTCACTCTTGATGCTGATAGGGGTATAACCGTAAACGCCAATGTTATGCTAAACAGTGGTTTGTTTACGGCACATGCTGGTAATTCTACCTTGAGTGGGATTCTTAGTATTAACCAGGATATTACAGCCGGCAGCATGATTCTAACGGCTGGTAATCAGTCTGGTTACGATACTACTGGCAGCCGGGTGTATGTTGGATATACTCCTGTTTCTGATGAGAGAAATAATGCCGGAGAAGGAACATTTGACACTACTGTGGATCTAGTAACCACTAATCCGGCAACAGGCGATATTATTATTAAGTCGATTCACGACGTCTTTATCGGCGGTAAGATTCTGGCGAAAGGTGACGTGGCGGGTCTTATAGGTGATGTCGAAGGCTCGGAAGGGCCTGAGTACGGTGGAGATGTTATTACAAAAAGTGATGTCACTGCTGGTGAGGGTATAGAGTTTATAGGCAACGCTATAGACATTGATGGTAATGTAAGGGCGAATGGCGGCAGCCTTGTGATTACAGGCAGAAGCAGTAGTGACAGCTCGAACGGCACCGTCCTAAATGAGAATGCTGAGTGGGGCGATATTGATGTAGCCGCTAACAAAACACTTTTTGCCAGCGGCGACGTATCTATTATAGATTATCAGAATGGAAATGCGGGACAAATGATGCTGACCGGTCATGACTCACTGATTATCGATGCTTCTGGTGGTGTAATAGACGCTGCAGATGTCGTTATCGGTGTACTCGGCAGCTCGCTGGAATTGAAACAGGCCGGTAGCCTGGATTTATCTGACTATAACTTTGACCTTCAAAACAGCACTTATCTTACATTGGAAAGCTACAACAGCTCGGTAATAGCAGTGGATGAAAATGCGGCAATGGGTCAGTCCTATGGCGGCGATAATGATAATGCCGCCGACCAGTGGGCATCCGTGTCAGCTACAGCCGGCACAAACATTATTTTTCAGGGCTCCAGCCTTACACGAGATATAACTACTGAATCACTGACTTCCATAAATGGCTACATTGAAGTAACCTCAGATAGTGGCAAGGTGTTGGCAACGGAGGGTATAACCGCTAATAACGGTGGTGTGTCTCTTACAGCATCTAATGGTATTGATGTTACCGCCAATATTAAGG
>CAZIAN010000131.1:0-10923 GCA_964537355.1 uncultured Pirellulales bacterium
GCATAATTCTTACTTGCATGGACGGCATGACAGGCTCTGCAAGTGCGGCCGCGTTCGGCTCTGTTTACATGTACATAATGCAGATTAAGCTGCCCATTTCTGAACTGAGTCAATCCCAATCCATTTTTTGATGAGACCATATCTTCTCGATGGCATTTGAAACATAACTTATAGTTGTTTATGTTGAATGGTGCATAAAACAGTTCCGGATATGCTTCTCTTAACAAATTATAATGGGAGGATGCATGTGGGTCGTGGCAGGCTGAGCAATCGGCCTGTCTTATAGGGCCGTGATGATTCGGATTCTCTTTCAACAGCGCTACCATATCTTCAATTTTCCTGCCGTCTTCAAGGGTGATTTCACGGTCATGGCAAGTAAGGCAAGTGTCAAGGGGAGACTTCTTCAAGAGCTTGGGTAAAACTGAAAAGTGTCCATAATGACAATTACTACATTGCTCTCCCTGGTTTAGCGGACTGTGGACAACCCTGCTTTCTGCAATATGCTTTTCAATTTCCACGTGACAGGTGACACACAGCTTTCGCGGCTCATCCAGAAGGTGTTCGGGCAAATCCGAACCGTGCGGATCGTGACAAAGAACACAATCGTCTTCCAGTGGAGGATGAATATGGCGAGTCTGTATATTCAGCCAGTTTTTGTCTTCATGGCAAGTTATACAAAGTTCACTCCCCTGGGTGACAAGTAACTTCGGTTTCCATGATGAGTGAGGCTCATGGCATAAAATACATGCACCCATGGCTACGGGGCCATGCATGTTCTTTTTTTTCATGAAGCTGTCATCGGCGTGACAAATCAAACAGAGGTCCTTTGACGGGTCGGCCCGCAAAACGAACTGGAAATCACTCTGATGCGGGTCATGGCAACCAACGCAATTGCCGTCTGCAAACGGCTGGTGGACATGGTTTCTTGTCGATAGAATATGGCATAGCCGACATAATTCTTCTTTCTTATGCGTCAGTTGAAATTGATGCAAATTGGGTTTCAACTGCAAATGACAAGGATTGCATTTGCCTGCATTGACAGGACCGTGAACAAAAGCCTTACTCTGCAGGTTGTCATGGCAATCATAATCGATGCAAGTTTTGTTTTGCATATCAATCGCCGAAGAGCCTCCGGTGGAGACAAACAGCAAAATAACAAGATTGCTAAAAATACCATGCATAATTCTGCTCATCCGACAATTGATGAGAAACTCTATTTCATATCAGAACAACAACGTTGTGCATTGCCGGCAAAATAACATAAAAACGTCCTTGGAAATACGGTAATGTTCACTGTTGTTTTGTGTCTATGGTTATCACCGCAAATTCTCAGAGACATCAGGCTCTTATGAATAACAAGATTCTTAATCATTTTCTCCTTACCCCTCGTGCAAGGAATCGGCCCGGACAAGGACTTCCATCGCTTCAGCCGGGGTTTTTGCATCAAATAACTGATTTCGCAGCTCCGGATTTATTCCAAGGCGTGCAATCCCTGCAAGGGTGCGCACATGCCTCTGAAAAGCCCCCTGTGGAATAAGCAACAGGATAACCAGCTTTGCAGGTTGCCCGTCGTGCGACTCGAAGGGTATGCCTGCCCAGGAGATACCAAGAGCGGCTATGACATCCTCCACACAGTTTACCACTGCGTGGGGTACGGCGATGCCGTGCTCAAGTCCTGTGCTGAGGGACCGTTCGCGATCAAAAACGGCATCTATGATCTCGTTTCTGTCCGTCAGCCGCAACTCGTGTGTGGAGATAAGAAGATCGACCAGTTCCTGGATTGCTTCCCATTTGGTCGTCGCATCAAGATTGATTTTGATGATATCTTCTCGTAGTATTTCTGTCAAACGCACAATCTTACCTCACATTTATGCTTGCTCCTAAGCAACATTTTATTGCTCGGGGAATTCTTAGTTTTCTCCTCTGGTTTTCTTCCGCTTCAACCTCTTAAGTCTGAATGTGTCTTCGCGCTCTCGCTGATCAAGCGTTTCACGGATAAAGCTAATCTGCTCTCTCAGGCCCGGCAGCAGACGCTGCTCCAGCGCATTAACCCGACGAGATGTTTTTCTGATATGCTCAGCCAGCACGTTAAGCTTATGTTCGACTGGAGCTACGTGAATCACATGTTCAATGACCTGCTCAAATCGCTCTGCAGTTTCATCGATCCGAGCGCTGACCGTATATGGCGTATAGCCGCGTGATTCGGAAGCACGAACTGAAAAGTCGCTAATTACATTGATAACACTGGCACCCCAGATATTCTGTTTCTCCAACTCAACCGTTACCGGCCGGCGCGTCGCAGAAGATACCGAGGAAAGCGTTTCGGTCCCATCAACAGCGATGGCGGTCAGTAGAGATTGAACGGCCTTGATGACGGCTGATCGCATTTTGTCTCGTTCCGATGAGAAATTTTTGAGTTCCTTCAGAAACTCTTTTATGAGTACCTCCCTTTTGGATCTCAGCATCTCGGCGCCTTGCTCGGCCAGGCGAACCTGTGCACGCCGGGTAAGCAATTCTGTTCGTGTTGGACTTACATGTTCCATCAATCACTGTTCTCAATAAAAAGGTGTCTTAACGCCATCTTCCATAAATTCAGAAAAATACCTGCTGATCAGATCCTTGTTGATTCTCCGGAGTTCAGATTTCGGTATAATACCCAGTATCTTCCAGCCGATATCGAGTGTCTCCTCGATGGATCTTTCCTGATCCGCCTGATGAATCAACTGTTGTTCAAAAAGGTCGGCAAATCGCAAGAACTTCCGGTCAAGGTCGCTGAGGGCTTCCTCGCCGACAATTGCGGTGAGCCGCCTGATTTCCTGTCCCTCAGCATAACTGGAATAGAGCTGATTTGCAAGTTCTCGGTGGTCCTCACGGGTAGCCCCTGCCCCTATTCCGTTATTCATAAGTCTTGAGAGCGACCGGAGGACATCAACTGGAGGGAAAATTCCTCGCCGGTACAACTGGCGGGAAAGTACTATTTGGCCTTCGGTGATATAGCCAGTAAGGTCTGGTATCGGATGAGTAATATCATCGTCCGGCATGGTGAGAATAGGAAGCAACGTTACCGAACCATTCAATCCTTTTATGCTGCCCGCCCGCTCATAGAGTGTCGCCAGGTCTGTGTACATGTAACCCGGATATCCTCGCCGACCAGGAATTTCTTCCCTTGCGGTCGCCACTTCACGCAGTGCTTCACAGTAGTTTGTCAAATCGGTAAGGAGTACAAGAACATGAAAGCCGCATTTAAAAGCAAGAAATTCCGCGGTTGTCAATGCAAAACGAGGGGTCAAGAGTCGTTCGATTGTGGGGGCGCCTGCCAGGTTCATGAATGTAACGCACCTGTTCTTGGCTCCGGTTCTTTCGAATTCCGAAAGGAAAAAAGACGCCTCTCGTTTAGTTATACCGATGGCCCCGAAGACCACTACAAACCGCACGTCTTCTCCGATTGCTTTGGATTGTCTTAATATCTGGGCGGCGATCTCGTTTGCCGGCAGGCCTGAACCGGAGAAAATAGGAAGCTTCTGTCCACGGACAAGTGTATTAAAACCATCGATGGCCGATATGCCGGTCTGAAGAAAATCCCTGGGCCGATCTCTTGAAGTAGGATTTATTGGAGCGCCAGATATAGGCAACGACTCATCCGCGACAATTGGAACAAGACCGTCGATAGGTTTTCCTGAACCGTTGAAGACTCTTCCGATCAACGCTTCAGATACACCGAATCTAACTTCTCGATCCACCAACGATACACGTGTATTGATGACGTCAAGCCCCATGGTCTGTTCGAAAACCTGAACGACGGCGATTGTATCCGAGACCTCAATCACCTGGCCGCCGCATTTTCGCCCATCAGGCGCTGTGATCTCAACCAAGGCCGAATAAGGCAGGTCCGAGGCTCTCCTGAGATAAAGAAGCGGGCCGGCGATGCGGCTTACACCGCTATAATATTTCTTCATCAATTCTTTTGATTTCATGATTTATTCTCACTCAACGATAAACTTTCAAAAGAAGCGGCAAGTACTTCTTCAAGTGACTCGCAATGCTCGTTAAAACGATCTTCCGACACTTCGCGCAACCGCGAGATATCCTCGCGGACCGGCAGTGCAAGCATATCTTCCAGCTCACAGCCTTTTGAAAGTGCATCGGCGCACTTTGAATAGAAAGCCAGAAGCATTTCCAGCATTTTATGCTGTTTGTGCACCGAACACGAAGCATCATACTCCGACATCGCATTTTGTTGCAGGAAACAATCCCGAAGCATTCTGCTGGTCTCCAGAATCAGGCGGTCCTGTGGAGGAAGGGCATCGGGTCCGACCAACTGGACAATCTCCTGTAGTTCTGCGTCTTTCTGGAGAATTTCGAGCAGCTTCTCCCGCAAGCCAGACCAAGCTTTATCGACATTCTTCAAGAACCAGGTTCGAAGCGTTTCGACGTAGAGGGTATAGCTTCGATGCCAGTTAATCGCAGGATAGTGTCTCCTGCGGGCAAGTGTGGCATCCAATGCCCACAAAGTGCCTGTAACTCGTATCGTGCTCTGCGTGACAGGTTCCGAGAAGTCACCGCCAGGGGGAGAGACAGCTCCTACGATTGTCAGTGATCCCGTTCGGTCGTTTTGTCCGAGGCATTCTATCCTCCCGGCACGTTCATAGAATGACGCAAGACGAGAAGCAAGATAGGTAGGATAGCCTTCTTCTCCCGGCATTTCTTCGAGTCTGGAGGATATTTCCCTCAGGGCTTCGGCCCATCTTGAGGTTGAATCGACCATAACCGCAACGGAATGGCCCATATCCCTGAAATATTCCGCCATTGTCACTCCAACATATGACGACGCCTCGCGAGCTGCAACCGGCATATTAGAAGTGTTAACGATCAGCACCGTTCTATCCATGAGTTTTCCCCCCGTTCGCGGGTCGCTTAGTAAAGGAAACTCTGAGAGCACATCGGCCATTTCGTTACCCCTCTCTCCACATCCTACATAGACGATTATCTCCGCAGAGGAGAATTTTGCAAGACTTTGTTCCAGCACGGTCTTGCCGGTACCGAATCCACCCGGCAAACATGCCGTTCCGCCCAGCGCTATGGGAAACAGGCAATCCAGAACGCGCTGCCCTGTTATGAACGGCTCCGTACAGTCGAGTTTGTCTTTTGTTGGACGTGGTATCTTTACCGGCCATTGCTGGGTCAAGCGCAGCGACTGACCGTCATCCAATTTACAGACCGTATCGAGCACAGTGAATTCTCCTTTTTTGATTTCTGCTACGGTACCTTTAATAGCAGGAGGGACCATAATCGTGTGAGTGAAAGTGCTCGTTTCGGCTACTCGGCCAATACTGTCTCCAGGTTCAATTTTCTGTCCGACCTTGACGTCCGGCTCAAAGAGCCAGCGTTTTTCGGTATCGAGAGGATCCGCCGTAAGACCGCGAGAGATAAAATCACCGCCTGATTTACGAAGAATTTCCAGAGGACGCTGAATCCCATCAAAGACATTTCCAAGGAGTCCCGGCCCCAGGGTGACTAACAGTGGGTGCCCTTTCCCCACAACGGGTTCGCCGACGGATATCCCGGACGTATCCTCATAAGTCTGTATAAACGCCGTATCTCCATCCAGACGTATAATCTCCCCCATTAGCCCGGCGACGCCAACCTCAACAATCTCATACATCTGTGAGCCGCTCATGGAACGGGCAATAACAGCGGGTCCCGAGATTTTTATGATAACACCATTGACACTGTTCCTGGAAATAGACATTCTTTTGAACCTTACAATTTTATGTTAAGCTGATAGCCAACCGCACGCCGTATAAGACGGGCCAAATAGTCATCATGCGGCAGTCTTTCAGTATCACGCCAGCGAAGTTCTGCCGGGATAGATACGAGCATGGGTTCATTGCTCCGAGACAGAGCCATTATAACCTTCTTGTCGAGCTCAGATGATAACTTTTCGTCCATAATAACAATACCATATTCGCCGCCAGAGATTATCTTTTCCAAGGCCATTGAGGCCTGCTTTGCATCGGAAACCGTCCATGTCTCGAGGCCTGCCAGTGCAAAACCTCTGGCAAGTTCTTTTTCACTAATTGCTAGAACCTTCAACAAACAAAAGCTCCTCTCTTATGGCAGGCACAGGCTTGCCGAATGAGTTATCTCTCAAGAGTATCCTGAGGTTCATGAATTCGTTGTATTTCCTCAAGACATAACCCATGGGCACACCGATTCCAAGGGGATTTGCTCTGAACATTTTGCAGCCCCTTTCAACGACCTCGATCTCGAGGAATCGTTCCATTACGGCCAGCCTTCTGGACTCCCCAAACACCAGAATACCTCTGTCTATAGCACGTCTGAAATATGTTTCAGCCAGAATTTCAAAGCTCATTTCGAGCGAAGAGCTTTGCTCGATCTGGGAGAGCATTCGAGCAGTTATACGACCGCCGGGAATAGGAACAAGAAGATCGGGACGACGGCCAGCTTCTTTCTGCGAAACGGCCCACAAGACGCTCTTGACGTTAACCAGGTCAATCTCATTTCGAATGTGGTTTCTAAGCAGGGAATAGTCGTCTCCTTCGAAAGCAAGGCTTTCTTGAGCCCATGCGAAGAAAATTCGCATAAATTTAGATTCAATGAATGCACAATTCAATTCGCCGGAAAGTTTTTTTGCAACGTTCTGTAATTCGAAGGCCAACGGGAAATCCCACACTGTGAGAGCATCGATTACGGCTTTAATGTTGTCCTCTGCAGCAAGTTCTTCCAATTCTACATCGCTCAGCTCGCCAGCAGGAAAGAGACCGATAAGTGTTTCTTCGGGCAACAGGCCAGCAGCCTTACCTCGTATGATGGTGATGATATTCTGCATGTCCCACTTGTGGAATTGAATACCCAGCAGTCGGCGCGGCATGGAGGTCGCCAGAGCCCGGATCTTCTCGAACGTTTCGAATAAGTTGCGACGCAAACCCCACTCGATACCCGAGACACTTCGATCGCGATCCAATGCTTCTCTAATATGAGGGCTGTAAGGCGAACTCAGAAGCGCATCTACCAATGGGGCCATATCCTGGCTTGCCAATATCTGCTCATAGAACTCTCTGGACAGCAGATTACTGTGCATTCCTTTGATCCGGGCATTGAGATAGTCGTACTCGCTCATTTTTGTTTTTCTCCGTACGTATCGGAATCAAACAGAATCTCAGCCAGTTCCCGCCTCATGACCCCTTGTGCCATTTCCAGACGGGTTCCAATGCTGTTGTCGATAGATTCTGAGCCGTCATTGGTTTCGACAACGACGGTACCTTTCGGAGCATCACAGAGCACGACCGAGGCCGACGCGGGCAAATCTACTTTTAACGATTCCCAAAGCAACTGGTCGGTCTGGGAGATTCGAAGACGCACATCTTCGCAGTTGATGCTACCGAATGCATCCTGAATGAGCCTTTTAAAAGACTCTTTGTCTTTCTCGGTACCGTCCAGCACGGCGATCTTTTCAATCGCGAGCTTAAAAACCTTCCCAATGGCCTCGTTCTTCAAATGAATGAGCCGGTCACGTATTTCGAGTTCCGCTCTGCCCACAATGCATTCGGATTCCATGCAGAGCCGGTCTTCAAGCCTGGCGAACGCTTCGTCGCGGAACTGCATGATCTGAGCTTCTATGCGTTCACTGATTTTTGTAATTTCCTTCTCGGCCAGCGCACGAATTTCGCTCTTCTCGGCTTCAGCCATAAGTTTGATTTCAGCCAATAATTGCCTCACATTGTCCTGCATCTTTGTTACGTTCCTTTCCTATGTGAAGAGCAGGACGACCGCAACGACAAACCCCAGGATAACCATTGTTTCTGGAATGGCAACTAAAAGAATAATTGTGCCGGACAGTTCCGGCTTCTCTGCCAGCGTTCCACAGCCAGCAGCTCCGATTCGACCTTGGGCCATCGCCGTAGCCAGAGCGCAAAGTCCAACTGCCAGAGCCGCCGCAATGGCTATTAATCCCATCGCGAAATCACTTTTTACACTCTCTGTTGTTCGGACGACCTCCTGCTGCTCGGCGGCCTGGCAATAGGTTGAGCATAGAAGTACCAAACAAATCATTGTTATTACTCTTGCCCGTTTGACAAATCTCATAACGTATCTCCTTTCGTTCTGAATGGCGAGTAGACTCTTCCACCCGCGGAGTAGAACTTTGAAAAGAATTCAACATAATGCAAACGCAGTCCCTGTATGGTAGGGTCGACAATTCCCAAAACCAAATTCAGCGCATGAAAAAGTATGACAACGAGAGCTGCTAAGAAAATGTTTCCAATGGTACCGCCGAATTTATTGGCCAGCATAGCAAGAACTGCAGAAGCCATTCCTATCGCCATGATTCTGGCGTACGAAAGAACATTTCCTACCGTGCTTAACAATTCCAGAGGCAAGATCATGCCGTGCAAAGGGTGATTGATCATGGAGACCACCAATAGAACGAAAAAGGCAAGAAGTGCTCCGATTCCAACCGTCGTAAAGGCAGGGGGCAGCAGGCTCACGAGCCTTGCCACGATGAAGAAAAGGCCGATGAGTCCCATTATTCGCGCCAAACATTCGATAGCCTTTCCCTTTTCGCCCGTTCTGCGCGCGTTGAATATGCCGAGTACGAGTCCACACAAAGTATGTGCGATACCTACAGCCACCGCCAGCAAAAGATAGCCCAGCAGTGAGCCTTTCTTGTCAGGACCCTCCAGTGCAAGCCTCTCTCTCCAGATAGGCTGTAGCCCGAGATGATGCCCGAACGTTCCGAAGAACTCTCCAAAGACAAAACCGAAGATGATCGTATAAAATGCACACCACGCCATAATTGTACCAAGGGCACGGGCTATATTGCCTGAAGATCGCCGAAATCGCAGTAATAGTGCCCCAATCGTAAGAAGAAGACCGTAACCGATATCTGCGAGCATCAGTCCGAACATCGGGGGAAAGAACGCTGCAACAAAAGATGTAGGGTCGATGGTTCCATAACGCGGAAGTGGAAGCAGAGCAAGCAACTGCTCGAAGGGTCGCACAGGACCGGTGTTTGAGAGGCGAACCGGCGGCGTATTTACTGTTTCACGCGAATGAAGCTGGTGAACTACAATAGGGGACTGGGATACTGACCGGATCCGGGTGGAAAGTATTTCAAGGCGTACGGTGGGAATCCAGCCCTGAATTATGAATGTATAGTCCGTCTGTGCAAATTTGGAGATAGCATTCAATCTGCTGAGTCGATCATCGCAAACAGCCTTAAGTGCCAATAGAAGTGAAGCCTTCGTGACGAAAAAATTCTGCATTTGGCCCGAAAGCTTCTGCTGCTCAGCTCTAAGGTTAGATAAATTCTTCCGGACGGTAATAAGTGCTTCCTCGAACGGTTTGTCTCTGAGTTGCCGTGGACCGTGTATTTCGCTGATCCCTGTTTTGGCAATGAACTGTCGCACTTCTCCAGCATATTGTTTATTGAAACTGACGAGGGCTGCAACTCGACCACCTTTGAGCTGGGTATGGAGAAACCGACACTGCCCGGAGGTAAGTTTATGAATATGTTCTTTCAGTAATGTTCTCGCGCTGAGGTTTTTTCGCTCGAAGATCACGCCTACAAGTTCGTAATCCTTGGGCAATTCACTGCTTTCGACCAACGGAGCCAGCACCTCGGCAAGTTCCTCGTATACCGCCAGAACCCTGACATCATCGTCGAGGTTTCTTCTACGCCTCATAAAAGAGCGAACTTGAGCATGCGCTGTTCTGGCTGTCGTTACCACCTCAACATCATCACTCTTAATCCACTTTTGGTACTGCGAAGTGAATTCTTCGGAGTTTCTCAGATGTGAAACTAACGGCTTCGGGATATGAGCAATGCCGTCTTCTACCAGTAACTTGGACAGTTCTTCATATATCTGACTTTGCCGTGCCTGTTCTTCAGAAAGGTGTATCTTGCGAAGAAACACTGTCTTGCTCTCACCGGCAACGGAAATCTCTTCAATGTGCATAATCCCCATCTGCTGCAACGTATCAAGGACGGAATCAAAGACTTTCTTGGGTCCGACAATTTCGACAAAACTCATGACCTCTATCACGTTTCATCCCCCACGGCAGTTACTGCATTTACTACCCCCCGAACGGCCCGAGCCATATTTTTCTTTACCTGCTGCTGCAAATGCTCGCTGTATTTTTCCGAAGACCGGCTGAGTTGATCTGCCCGCTTCTGTAGCTCTGCGAGCTCTTCCTTTCGTCTTTGTTCCACCAGTTCCAAGACTCTAATCCGGCCTTCCTGGAGGTGCTGTTCCGCTCGCTTCTCAGCTTGATGGATCTGATTCTCTACTTCGCGCCGAAGCTGTTCCAACTCCGATCTTATTTGTTGCTCCCTCCTCTCTATGACAGAAATGAGTGAAGCCTGACGTTCTTCTTGCGTGTCTTCGCCTTTATTTGCTACCACTCATCTTTCCTTTTCTGTCCGGCTGTTCTCTTCTGGAACCGCTCTTACAAGAGTACTACACGACCGTCCACCTTATCGCATGTAAAGCCGATGGTGGCATAACCTTTTGTAAGAAGGCCCACTACAGAGCTTGCCGAAACGGCATATCCAGCCCACTGTCGTAGTTGGTCACCTACATTACTTCCCTTTCCAAACTTAAGAATAAACAAAAGAAAGACCGAATGAAATCAGGTAAAACCTGATTTTATATAGTCATAAACACTACTTCATGTCAGGTAATAAGCTACAAAGCGTCAGCCGGACTCCACTGTGGTATGCGAAGGATGAGGGGCACACCGAAATCGTCCAACTCCTCCGCAAGCACGGGGCAAAGGAATAACCTGAAATAATCATAGCTAAACAATGGCTTTCAGAAGATAGAAAACACCCTAATTTTCAGGTGACATTATGGTCGAGTAGACGTAAAGCTCTATCCTTTAGGCATGCTTTGTTTTCCCAGT
>CAZIAN010000132.1:0-10856 GCA_964537355.1 uncultured Pirellulales bacterium
GAATCGGATTCTCTGGCATGCCATTAAAGGTCCACGTGAGTCATACCCGCAATAGGATGTGATTGCTGATCCCAAGGATTCCGAGGCCCACCAACTATGAAGTCGATTCCATCCTTCTGTCTATTGGTTCGATCGGATTGACAATGTTCGCATTTATGACGAGGCGTTGAATGCGGAGGAAATCTGCAAGCACGGTGTGAGGGATGTTGATGTTCTTTCACATGGCAGAATATTGTGGCACTCCTCAATCGAATGAGGGGGAGAGTGTCGCTCTTGTGGCATTTCGGACAACTGCGGTTACGACAGGAGTGATACGAATATTTAGCTACTGAATGAGGTGGATTACAGAATTTTTTCTTTCTGCAAACATACTGGAAGATCATTCATTTTTCTTACGAAATTTCAACTTTTTCGTTATTATCATGTGTTGTGACCTAACGATTTACTGAATAGGCAACTTGTAAAGGCTTATGCTTAACGGGGAAACATCCAATTTGTTGGATATTCCGCTAAGCTTTTTTTCCTCAATTTTCACTCTGTCTGGCACACCTGGCTCGTTATATGCCATTGGGTTGGAATTGGCAATCAACCACAACTGTCCTTCGCCCGTCAGTTTCGCACCTTTAAGCTCCATACCAATTTTATACTTCTGCTCTGTGGGATTGACGATGCCGATGGTTAAGGCCTTCCGGTCCTCGGTCAAAGCAGCAACTACGTCAAACGGATAATCTTCACTGTCGAGGAGACTGAGGTTAGTAGTTACAGCTACAGGCAGGTTTCCAAAGTGGTTGCGGTAAACTTTCCATACAAGTCCGGTTGTCTCAAGTGCAGCATCTGTCTTGGTAGTCTTGACCTGACCATGCACATTGACAGGATGGGTGTTAGCAATGAAAATCATGTCGCTATTGCGATATATTTCCTGCAGGCCCGCAGCGATACCCAGGGCTTCTCTAAAGTAATAACGAGGGGCGGCCTCTCCATATATCTGCGTTGAGTACCAGAAATGATTAAATTCGTCCAGGGCAAGACGAATGCCCTTGCCTCTTAGGGAACCCAATTCTCTACAGAAATTGCGATGAGCCTCAACGTTGTGTCGAACTGCTCTGGGAATCTGGCGAGCGTGCTCTACGACGGAGTCGGTGTAGCCACCATATATATGCTCACTTATCAAATCCATGTAATCAGCGCAGCCCTTTAACATCTCTTCTGACCAGTTGACTACGGGCCAGCCATGTTCTCTGGCGATGTCCTCACCAATACCAAGACCACCTGCCGCGACGAGATTAATTGATGGGTCGGCTTTTCGCATTGCCTGAGCAATCTTGTTGTGTCTTATAATATAATCGGCAACCGGCATTGCGCCCCACATCTCATTGCCCACACCCCACCATTTAACATTGTAAGGCTCAGGATGGCCGTTCTCGGCACGCAACTTACCCATAGGTGAATCAATTGAGCCATTAAAATATTCGACTTCCTCAGCAGCCATAATATCATCGCCCTGGCTTGTGGCACTGACCATTACATAAGGTTCTGTATTAAGCACCCGACAGAGGGCCATAAACTCATCCGGACCAAAATCTCGGCTCGCAACGTCATCTGACCAATACACCCTGTTTTGCCGAGGTGTACGCTTGTCTATATCGCCCACATACAAACGCCACTTGTAGTCGTTGACATAAATACCACCAGGCCAGCGGTAGATAGTGGAATTCATCTCTTTCAGAAGCTTTATTACGTCAGCTCTCATACCCTGTATATTGTCAGCGGGCATCAGTGAAGCCGTGCCGATATACAATGTCCCTTTGTTCTGACTTACAATTTCAAGACGACCATAATCAGTATCGACACCAGCGGTAAAACTAAAAGGTGCCCTCGTATACTCATTAGTCAGATTGCTGATGGTAATGCTCTGCCTGTCATCAGGCCGAGGCCCCCATACGAGGTTAACTTCAACCTTAACCGAACTATCGCCTGCAAGAATAATACGGCCATCGTATTTCTTGCCTTTAATAAGCCCCAGATTATCCTGCATAATCCCGCGGGGCTTTCTGCCATCAAGATCGATTCTGGGTGTATGCTCACCCACATAAACATTTTCCTTGTCCATAACCACAATGGTGTCAAAACCTATCGGCTTCCAAGGAGATTTGAATTTGTTCTCCCCCCACGGGAAATAGAAGTTAATAGGATAAAAGAATTTTCTGTCTTCTAACATTTCCGCCCAGATACCGCCGTAAAAACATCTTCCCTGATTTTCCATAAACTGGCCATAAACGTATTTGGAAATTGGCTCACCTGTCTTAGCTATGTCAATCGTAATAGAAACCGATTCAGCTACAGCGGGAAGCTGATGGACACCACTTACTATTACAATCAGTAAAACACTAATCCAAATCGACCTGACTTTGCACATCATCAAATCTCCTTTTCTTTATAAAAAATAAGTTTTCAAAATAATTATATTTAGTCGACAACCGATAAATGTTAATGATCAACGGCGGTGCATCTAACTCAGTAGATATATCCTGAAGCTGTTTTTGTTAAATCACCACCTGCGGCTTTTTAACAGACTCATTATAAGCCATTGAGTCAGAATCGGCAATTTGCCAAAGCTGGCGGCGGCCAAGCCTCAACATCTCTGGTGTTATAGAAATGAACGACCTCTTTAAGAGACTTAAAGAAATCATTGTGCATATAGGCCTTTGGTAAATTTTTGCCCGGCCCGCTCATACACTTGACTGCATTGCAAATCAGGTTCTGAAAAATCTGCATAATGTGTATTTTCTTGCATGTCGCTGCATGCGGCATGTTCTTAACGGTAATCTCAACTCATGTTTGCCATTTATCGAGCTGAAAATCGTGATAGTACAGTTACTCAACTTGACTGACTTTTTAAAAGAATTTCAACTGATATGAACATTGTTTTAACAAAAACAGGCAATCTCTTCGAAAAAGAGTTTAGCAAAAACATTTATCGACAGGAGATTGCCCGTATGTTTAAAATCGTCCGTTTCCCATCAAAACTAAAATCTTTCTTCGATTCTTTACAAGATCAGTTCCACTTCAATCACTTCGAATATTTTCAAATGCTGGTTCTGTTAATAATCTTTTCATGGCGAAGACGCAATATCACTGCACTTTACCGCCATCTCGATAATCGTTCTCAGCCACATCGCAGCCGATTCAACAACTTTCTAAATGTGGGTCGATGCAATCATAATGTCGCTTTGCAGCTCAAAGCCGATGAATTACTCAACAGCCTCAATCCACGCAAAGGTGATGTCATTGAGTTTGTCATCGATGACTCCAAAAAGCTAAAAACGGGGCAAGTCAATGCAGGCTGTTGCATGGATTCGTGGCCCACTTACAGGCCGAAACTTTCAGCCAGTCAGATGATCCGTACTTATGACGATCGCTGGAGTATTGAAGTCTTTTTTAAGGACAGCAAACAGTTATTGGGGCTTGGCAAATACCAGAACGTCTCTTATGAGGCCGCAGTTACACACCTGCATTTGGTATGTTTCGCCTATGCCCTCCTGACCCACGTCGCGATTACACGCGAAAGTGCACAAGGAAAACAGAAATCAACTGGCCGGCTGTCTACCGCTGGACTGCAAAACGATGTACGTCGTATTGTCTGGGATGATCTGACCGAATATCTAAAGCAATTTTCCGGGGGAAACCAAATTATCAAAGAGCTTGAGCGGTTACTAATAGCTGCGTAAAAATCAATATAGAAAGTCAGTCAAATTGAGTATGTATTTGTTCATCGGAAAAGAAATCTTCGTGCCACTGTCTTTGAGACTATGGCTCAAGACATAAGAGGAGTTTTGCAACCAAGACTGTACAGTCATGACCCTGAAGATTGTTGGCGACTGGACTTCTCCGTCAATGCTTGCAGTGATGATCAGTTTGGAATTCGTATCAAAAGTCACGGCGTGCTCCGATGCAAAGTGTCAATCCAAGCTGAGAAGGAATAACCTGGCAGCGAAAAAAGGCTGCAAGAGTCTTATTATCTGCTCTTGCGGCTTTTCCTATCTGCATAAATGATTTTCTATTAAAACTACCGGCCCAGGCCATCCACCGCCGCTATCCACTTGCCATTGGCTAGTTGGTGGGCGTCCACGTGGTGGGCCGCCTGGGCTATCCAACTGTCGGGCACCCTGGCAAAGATTGGCTTCTGCACCATCTCCTCAGCGTACTCGGTGGTGCTTAATGCTGTAATGCGAAAGGCGCGCACTTTGTTTCCATAGGTCGGCGCGCAGTCCTGCCCCACGCGATATAGCTCTCCTTTATACATAAACGGCCTTCCAGCCGGCCGGGCCGTGTTCAAATCTTTTTCCACCACAGGACTCTGCGGGTGCTCTGTCCACTGGCCTTTCAATTGCGTGGCATAGAACAGCCGCAGGGTCTCGTTGCCGCTGTTGATCGCGAACATCCACCACATCCCATCATGGCGGAACACCGTACTGCTGATTAAAATCTCTCCAGAGAGCAGGTCGCCTTCGTAAACCCACTGATCGGGAAAACTGGTGGCCCGGTAGAGCGGCACAGAGGGTACGCCGTGGGGCTCAGGGATCATATAGTATTCACCCTCCCACTGAAAGACATAAGGATAGGCCAGGTCGTAGTCCGCGTCCACCACTATCTTGCGGTAATCCCAGTTTAACCCATCAGTGCTTTGGGCCAGACCGATACCCCCATGCCCCGGCCCGCTATCAGGGTTTTTTACAGTAAAGTACATGTAGTAGAGCGAATCGGTTACCACCATAAAGGGGTGCGCCACTATGGTGGCCTTGATGTCGGTAACGTCCTGGGGAATGATGACCGGGTTAGTCACACCAGCAGGCGGGGCCAGTTGGAATGGAGAGGGGCCGGTGTATATCCCCACTGTCCAAGTGTCCCGCTTCTTTGGCTCGTCATCGGCAGTTGCAGCTTTAGACTGGGCACCCTGCAGCATCCCGCAAGAGATCATGGCACTAAGTGTCAGAGCAGTTGCACAAAGAGAGAAAAGCTTGAGTTTCATAGGCTTACTCCTGTTAATTCTATAGACTGACAGGAAATTTGATTTAACAACTAATAGAAATGATTATACATCCGAGAGAGAAGGCAAATCAATGAAAAACAGCCCGGGGGCCGTTATGGTTAATGAAATAATAACAGTTACAAACCGGGGACTATGCCCTAAGTCACCTCTTTCAAAAGCTGAAAAACAACACAATTTTCAGGTAACATTATGTTTCCATTTTGTCACTTTTGCTCATCCGGCTGTCTGTCACGATTTGGGGCGACAGCCAACGTCACCGCCAGGCAGGCAGTAACGCAAAGTAATACTGTCGTTCTAATTCGCACTGGTTTTGCTCGTTCCACTACTACTGATATCTATATGTTGTATCCGGACTCAGTTTTTATTTTATTACGCCCCTTAAACTTTATCCGGGACAACATAAGGAATGCGGTAAACCCGTGTCAGCATTCTATCTGCTTCGGGATCATTGGCAAACTTTTCGTAATCACCCATAAATTTCAACATACGGCCAAGACGATAAGAGATATTGGCCAGGTGAGGAAGTGTAGTTGAATAAAAGCCTTCTCTGATATCGCCGTGAAGGTCCTCATCCTTACCAGAGCGTACTGCATCAATAAAATTGCCCCAATGATTACCGTCTCTGCGTCTTCCACTCTCTTTTGAACCGGCAAAAGGTTTTCTTTCCCGTCCACGGAATGCTTTCCATGTAGAACCACTAATTTCGAGCCATCCTTCAGTGCCGTAGAAAAGATTTCCGACTTCCTGGCCCTGGCTTCCTTCATGATTGGTATATCGACCCCGGGTTTCAAACTCAAGCATTTTCCCATCCCTGTATTTAAATGTTGCGGTTTGCGTATTTGGTGTTTCCTGCGAAGTCTTAGCACGGCCATAGGTTTCTACTCTGCCATAGACCATAACTCCGGGAGTCGTGGTTTCCAATGGCCCTTCCTTATGTAATCCGTAAATACCACCGGCAGAATATACTGAAACCGGGTGCTCGTTTTTATTCATTCCCCAACGGGCAAGATCGAGTTGGTGTGGTCCCGTGTTTCCGGTATCCCCATTTCCCGTATCCCAATACCAGTGCCAACAATAATGACTGCGTTTTACATTATAAGGGCGGTAAGGAGCGGGTCCTAACCATCGGTCATAATGGAATGTGGCAGGTGGCTCACTATCTTTGGCAATGCCATATGAATCGCGAGCTTTGAAGCAAAGGGCACGGGCCATGAAAACATCCCCGATACCGCCATCATGCAGAAATTTAATCGCTTCTATCACATTGTTAGACGAACGGTTATTTAATCCAACCTGAACTCTTAAATTATACTTGCGGGCTGCCTCAACCATTTTCCGTCCTTCCCAAATATTATGGGAAGCCGGTTTCTCAACATAAACATGTTTACCTGCCTGACAAGCCCAGATGGTTGCCAGTGCATGCCAATGATTCGGTGTAACGATTGACACGGCATGGATATCCTTGTCATCTAATACTTTATGTATATCCCATTCTGTCAATGGCTTGGCCCCGGTCTTTTGAGTTACGATTTTAGAAGCTGGCCCAAATAGCAGTTCATCTGTGTCGCAGAGGGTCTTCACAACTACATTATGGCTTTCTTTCAGTCCACAATAGCTATTGATGTGCACAGTACCCTGGTTACGGATACCAATAACTGCCAAATTGATGCGTTCATTTGCACCAATGATCGAAGCATATGATTTAGCACTGAACCCAATGCCCCCAATGGCTATTCCGGCGGTCCCAATTACGCTTTTCTTAATAAATTCTCTTCTTTTTATCATTTTATTAGCCTCTCAGAATTAACTGTTAACTGTTTAGGAAATTTGATTTCCACCGACATAAGTGATTATACTGCATGAGTGGATATTAATTCAAGTAGGAAATGAGTTGTCCTGTGCAAGAATCAATATGAAGGCAAAAGCGTTTGAGTTACGAGTAGATGTTCAAAAAATAGCTCTATTTTCATACATTGTAAAATGCCAGTATTCTTCGAAAAGTCACTCTTTCAGGAGCTAAAAAACACCCTGATTTTCAGGTGACATCTTGTTACCATTTTGACACTACAAATTGCTCTGTAGAAACCATTTAAGTTGGAATTCGTTTGCTTATTAAAATTCCAAATAACTCGTAAGCGGTTCAGTCCAACAGAGCATTTGTGTCGGCTATCCAATTCTGAATGGTTCTTCTTTTATAACCAAGCAGACAGGCAATCTCCGGGGCAGTTTTATCCATCATGGCCAGAAATACTGCTCTTAAGTGGCTTTTCTAGTGTGTAATGTGACATGGCGTCCCAAATCTTTAGGAAATTCGGTGTAATTGCGATATAGTTTTGGTATTATAGAGTTCGAATTGAATAGGAGTTTCTCAGAAAAAATGTCCAAGCGTGCAGAAATGCCATTTATGAAGGTAAATGGGAAATCTCAGCATTATTTTATTGAAGAAAGAACGAGAAATGGAAACTATGAAAAAATTCACAAACTTAGTGCTGATGAGTGTCTTGCTGTGTTTGAGCAGTTCAGCCTGTTTAACCGCCGGCGATAGATGGGAGAACGTTGCTCAGACACCTCCTATGGGATGGAATAGCTGGAACACCTTCCGCCTTAAGATCAACGAAGATCTGGTACGCGGTATTGCGGACATGTTTGTGGAGCGTGGATTTAAGGATGCCGGCTATGAATATATTGTGATTGATGATGGTTGGCAGATCGACCGCGATGGCCAGGGAAATATTGTCGTGAATAAGAAAAAGTTTCCATCCGGCATCAAAGCATTAGCGGATTATATTCATTCAAAGGGTCTTAAATTTGGGATCTATTCGGATGCAGGTTACAAGACCTGCGGCGGTTATCCGGGCAGTCGTGGCTACGAATATCAGGATGCCCGTCAATATGCAGCCTGGGGTGTGGACTATCTGAAATACGACTGGTGCTCTACCGGCAATCAGAGTGCCCCGGATTGTTATAAACTCATGCGTGACGCTCTGGAAAAAGCTGGCCGTCCCATTGTCTTTAGCATTTGCGAATGGGGTACCAATAAACCGTGGCTATGGGGCAGGGGCGTGGGGCACTTATGGCGCACCACCTTTGATATCCGTCCAACCTGGGATGGCGGTCGGATGGTTTTGTCCAAAGGTGTGCAAGTCGAGAATTTCATTGGTTTTACCAAGATCCTTGACCTGCAGGTGGGCTTGGAAAGCTACGCAGGGCCGGGTCACTGGAACGATCCGGATATGCTGGAAGTGGGAAATGGTGAACTAACTTTTGATGAAAACAAGGCCCATTTCAGTCTGTGGTGCATGTTGGCAGCGCCTCTAATGCTGGGCAATGATATTCGCAAGGCCACACCTGAGATCATGGAAATCCTGCTCAACAAAGAAGTCCTCGCTGTAAATCAAGATCCCCTGGGTAAGCAGGGTGTCAAAGTACGTGACGATGGTGACCTGGAAGTCTGGAGCAAGGTGCTGCAGGATGGATCGCGAGCTGTCGTCTTGTTTAATCGTAGCGACAGAGAAGTTAACATCGGTGTGCTCTGGACAGAGATTGGGTATCCGGATCACCTAAAAGCCAAGGTCCGTGATATATGGCAGAAGAAAGATCTTGGATCATCAAGCGGCGCCTATGCTGCAGACGTTCCTTCTCATGGCGTAGTGATGCTCAAGATTGTACCGTAATGACAGGGGGTGATGTTTTTTTCAGCACACATTCATAATGAGCAAGGAAAAATATATTCCCAAGAATACTAAGGACGTACCTGCTCTGTATAGAACATCGAAAAATAAAACTTCGCATTATAACCTTTCGAAGATATGTGTGACGCGTGTAAATACATAAACCGACTGTGTGATATGACAGAGATTCGGTCAACAAATATAAGAGGTGTAAAAAATGATAAGAGCGAAACGAAACGATTTAACAAAAACGGATGTTGGTGTACGTTGTCTGTGGTTAGAATTGTTGATAGTTGTGCCATTGATCCTGGCCTATTGCACGCCGTACGCCAAAGGAAAGGAGCAAGCAATCCTTAAAATCTCCCATAACGAGCGATGGTGGGCCGGTGTGATCAGCCAGTCCCATCTCATGCCTCTACAGGATATACCCTATAGTTTTGACTCATACGGCGATGTTGCCGGAAACCAGGTACAACCTTTGTTACTCTCAAACCAGGGGCATTATATCTGGTCGGAAGATCCGTTTCGTTTTGAGTTTCACGACGGAGCCATTTATCTGTCTTCGCACTACGATTCCATCCAAACCGGACAACACGGCTCGACCCTGAAGGACGTCTATCAATACGTGAGCAGCTCGTTTTTCCCTCCGGCCGACAAGCTGCCCGCGCCTGTCCTGTTCACACGTCCTCAGTTTAATACATGGATTGAACTGACTTACAATCAAAACCAAAAGGACATTCTAAATTACGCCAAACAGATTGTGGCTTGCGGTTTTCCCCCCGGCGTGCTCATGATTGATGAGGGATGGGCTGAAACTTATGGTCACTGGGACTTTGCCAAGGCCCGGTTCGATGATCCGAAAGCAATGGTCCGGGAGTTGCATGATTTTGGTTTTAAGGTCATGCTCTGGGTCTGCCCCTATATCACGCCGGATGGCCCGTTCTATAAAAACCTGTTCCTCGACCATGTGGAAAAGAACAGCACCATCTGGATTCTTAATCGAAACAATCCTTCGCTGCCAGCCATCATGCATTGGTGGGATGGATTCAGTGCGGTCCTGGATTTGACTAATCCCAATGGTCGCCAATGGTTCAAACATCAACTAGATAGCCTGATGTCTGTCTATGGTGTGGACGGCTTCAAATTTGACGGCGGCGATGCGGTTCATTACTCCGAAAAGTGTATGCTCGTACCAACCAAGTCTTTTCAGGAGGTGAGCCCCAATACCCATTGCGAGCTCTTTGCCCACGTTGGCCTGGACTATCCTCTCAATGAGTACAGGGCCTGCTGGAAGATGGGCGGCCAGCCAATCGCCCAAAGATTGCGGGACAAGCATCATAACTGGGAGGATCTGCGCAAGCTGATTCCCGGAATCATCAACCAGGGCCTGATGGGATACCCTTTCACGTGCCCAGACTTAATCGGTGGCGGTGAGTATCTCTCCTTCCGTAATCTCGACCGTGTGGACCAGGAGCTCATAGTGCGCGCCGCTCAATGCCACGCCCTTATGCCTATGATGCAGTTTTCAGTAGCTCCGTGGAGGGTTTTGAACAAAAAGAACCTGGAAATCTGCCTGGATATGGCTCTGCTGCATACTCGTATGGGCGAGGAGATCTTGGCTTTGGCCAAGGAGGCGGCACGCACAGGAGAACCCATCATTCGTCCTTTGGAATATGAATACCCCCATCAAGGCTATGTCGACATTATTGATCAGTTCTTATTGGGCAAGAAAATTCTCGTCGCGCCAGTATTAGAGAAAGGAGCCACCAAAAGGTCGGTATATTTTCCACCTGGGAAATGGCAAGGCGATGATCAAAGCATCGTCACAGGACCTATTATTCTTAACGTGGTAGCACCTTTAACGCGCTTACCATGGTATCGAAAGATTGACGAATAATTCAGAGCATGGTAGTCTGAAACGACACCTTGTTGCAGTGTCTAATTAGATTGCATGGGCTATGGCTGTGTGACAACTGCGTTCTGGCTGAGCTGCCAGAGCATCTAAGATTAGCTGAGATAGATACATTTCTTTTCATCCGTTTACTTAATCCGATTACACATATAAAATTCCGAAAAAATATTCAATTTTTGGCTAATATTTAAGATTTAGTGCTTCCCTCAACCGTCAAATTTGA
>CAZIAN010000133.1:0-10836 GCA_964537355.1 uncultured Pirellulales bacterium
AAGAAAACAGGAACGTGGAAACCAGAGCGACTTTAAGGTAATGCAGCAATTCACAAACGAGCAATCTGCGCGTCAATGGGAAAGGAGAATGCTTGCTCAGGGATATGAGGGAGATACCATCGGCAAAGGATGGAAATACGGCTATACCTTTTCAGTGCGACGTTAGTTCTCAATTTTCAGGGATTGTAGTTATATAATCCATTTGGTTTAGAGCACTCTTTCTTAGAAGGTCCATTGTGTTCTTAGTGAGGAGAGAATATGAAATCTTTTATTGTTTTGTTTATCATGTTTTTTAGTCAGAGCCTGACGGGGCAAGAGGGCTTTTACATCTTCTCTTTTCGCTTTCTTTTCCTTAGGCCCAATTTGGTTATTCTCAATCTTGTTGCCAGTACCGTTCTTCCAAGCCGGTCGGCTATCTGCTGTGCGGTTTTAGTGGGATAAAGTTTCCTTATCAGGTTCAGCTCTTTCTTTGACCAGATACGCTTTGGTTCGCTAATTCCCAATTTGTGTGCCCTGCCCGTTACGGCTGAAATAGTCCGCTCAAGCTGGTATGCTATTTCCCGCATACTATTATCCGGGTATAGTTTCTTAAGGAGAGCATCCTCTTTCTTTGACCAAGCTGCAGGTGTTCCCACTTTTTTGAGACCGTTGAGATGTGCTATTGTTTTCACCGAGTCCACAGGCCGCCCAAGTTTATCAGCTATGCTTTGCGTGTTCTCAGTCGGGTAAAGTTTCTTGAGCAGCTTGATTTCATTGGCTGACCAGAGATGCCTCTGCCTTGTATTAATCCCCATGGTGTATGCTTTTTGTCTCACCGTTGCCAGAGACCTTCCAGTCTTCTCAGCTATTTCCTTTGCTCTGCCACGGGGGAAAAGCTTCTTTAGCAGCTTAATTTCATCTTTAGACCATGCTATCCAGGTGATTTTCTTGTTCTTCGCCATTGTTCCTTAGTTCCTTGCTCCTGTCCTTGTCTCGATACATTGCCTGCACTTTCACCACACCATTCTAACAATCACCTTGAGAAGTTCAATCGAAACTTTTGGCCATTTCTCTCCAATCATATTCAAATCCGGGTCATTTTCAAGGGCAGAAAACAAGCCAAAAACAAGATTTTGTTTTTGGGATTTACTGTCCGACCTGTCTGTTAAGGTAAGCGGTTCGTTTTCAACGGCTTGTGTAATGGGCGATACAGGACTCGAACCTGTGACCCGCTGATTAAGAGTCAGCTGCTCTGCCAGCTGAGCTAATCGCCCCGATTTCTATCTTTTATCAAACCTTAAAGATAAATTTCGAGTAACTTTACTATCGACAATGACATATTGCAAGAAAATTACACAGAAATTTAATTTCCTGTGCAACTCTTTTATCTACCAGTTATTAAATATGCTTGCAAAGCTTTCGCTTTCGTACTATAAAAGTTCTCTTAATGAATGGTGAGTAGTTAATTTTTAAGTAGTTAAGCAACGAAATAAAAAGGGCAAAAATGAGATACAGCCGGATGTTTATACCAACTGTCAAGGAGATTCCCGCTGATGCCGAAACAGCCAGCCATCAACTGATGATTCGTGCCGGCTTAATACGTAAAGTCGCCAGTGGAACATATACCTATCTGCCGTTAGGCTGGCGAAGCCTGCTGAAGGTTATTACAATCGTACGCGAGGAGATGAACAAAGCCGGGGCACAGGAAATCCTGGCCCCATCGATGCACCCGAAAGAGCTTTGGGACAAAACCGGCCGGAGCACCGACTACGGCCCAACAATGTTCTGCCTTGAAGACCGCCACGGCAGAATGAATGTCCTCGGTCCGACCGCTGAGGAGGTGTTTACGTCCATGGTTGCCGGTGAGATCAAATCGTACAAGCAGCTACCCATCAATCTTTACCAGATAAGCCCGAAATTCCGTGATGAGTTCCGGCCTCGGTTCGGAGCGATTCGGTCCCGCGAATTCATTATGAAAGACGCCTACAGCTTCGACTGCGACGCGGCAGGTCTCGATGTATCATACAAGGCAATGTATGATGCGTATTGCAATGTTTTCAAACGCTGCGGTCTTGAATATGTGATTGTTGAGGCTGAGTCCGGCGAGATGGGCGGTTCCGGATCACATCAGTTTACTATTCCGTGCGAATCGGGCGAAGATACTATCGTTTATACCGAAGACGGCTCTTACGCGGCAAACCTCGAAAGAGCGGCAGTGGACCCATTGCCAAAAAACGAAGTACGAGAGACGATGGACGATGGACGAGGAGTTCCAGCAATGGAGGAAGTACACACTCCAAACGTTGGTACCATCGACGCGGTCTGTGAATTTCTCAAGACAAAGCCAAAGGATATGATAAAGACACTTATCTGCTGGACAGCAACAGACCTTAAAGTCCAAAAAAAGATGAATGAATATGCGGCAACACATAGAGACGGAGCAACTGATCAATCTATTAAACAGTGTGCTGCTGCCGCCGGACCATATGAGATTTTTCCAGTTCTGATCCGCGGCGACCACGAACTTAATATAGAAAAACTCAATGTTTTATTGGGAACTCCGGTCGGATTAATTGAGTATTCCGATATTATCGAAATGATTACTGGAGCAAAAGTTGGCTTTGCCGGACCAATGAACCTTCTTGAAAACGTTGATGTTGATAAGCTGATTATTGACCACGCAGTAGCTGCGATGGCGGTTGGTGTAACCGGAGCTAACAAGACCGACTATCACATCAAGAACGTTGTTCCCGGTAGAGATTTTCCGCTCAAAGATGATAATGTTACTATCGCCGACATTCGCTGTGCTGTTGAAGGCGATACATATAACGGTAAAAAGCTGCTTTTTAAGAAGGGTATCGAAGTCGGGCAGGTGTTCAAGCTCGGAACCAAATACAGCAAGAAACTCGGCGCAAAATTCCTCGATGAAGAAGGGAATGAGAATCCCTGTATTATGGGCTGCTATGGTATTGGAATAAACCGCATTGTTGCCTCGGCCATCGAACTCGGCAATGATGAAAACGGTATTATCTGGCCTATTAGTATTGCACCGTTCGAAGTGATAGTTACTTCCGTCAATCAGGACGATGATAATGTTGCCAAAGCAGCAGAGAATATTTACCAACAATTGCTTGATAATGGTGTTGAGGTATTGCTGGACGACAGAGTCCTTCGCGGCGGAGTGAAATTCAAAGATGCCGACCTGATTGGCATACCGGTGAGAGTCACTGTCGGTAAAAGATCCGTGGCCGAGGGCAACGTCGAGATAAAACTTAGATGTGAATCCCAAAGCCAAAAAGTTCCGATTGAAAAAGCGGCAGATAATGTAATTAAACTGGTCGGCTCTTTGAAAGAACAGCTTAAGATTTAATAGAATGTTAATAAGTGTTAATTATGAAATATTTTGAAATAACATAAAATTGAAAAGGAGAGAACCGATGAAAAAAGATAAACTCTCAAGACGGTCATTTATCAGCAATACTTCTCTGATGGCCGCCGGTGCAATCGCCGGCTCGTTGACAGGTACCGGATATGCCGCCATATCCGACAATATCGAACGAATTGTTAAGAAGGGGCGCATCAATCAATCCGTGAGCAAGTGGTGCTATGGAAAACTCTCGCTTGACGAACTATGTGCAGTATCCAAAAAGATGGGTATAAAAGCCATTGACCTCCTTGGCCCCAACGACTTCGCTACCGTTAAGAAACATGGTCTCGTCTGCTCAATGGTAAATACTCACGGCCTTACGAAGGGGCTAAACCGAACAGAGAATCACAAGCAATGCCTCGCACAAATCCGCTCGGCAATCGATGCAACCTCAGAATATGAATTCCCGAACGTAATTACCTTCCCCGGTAACCGGGCCGGGATGCCTGATGATGTGGGTATCGAGAATATGGTAACAGCCCTTAAACAAGTCGCCGGACACGCGGAGAAGAAGAAGGTTACTATTTGCATCGAGTACCTAAACAGCAAAGTAAATCATAAAGATTATATGTTCGATAAAATGGCGTGGGGAGTGGAGGTCTGCAAAAGAGTCGGATCAGACAGGGTTAAGATTCTTTATGATATCTATCACGCTCAGATAATGGAAGGCGATATAATTCGTACGATCCGCGATTATCACGAATACATAGGTCACTATCACACCGGCGGTAATCCGGGGCGAAACGAAATCGACGAGACACAGGAGTTGTATTATCCGGCTATTATGCGCGCAATCGCCAAGACCGGATACAAAGGGTACGTGGCACATGAGTTTATTCCAAAGCGGGACCCCATCGAGTCTCTCGCTTATGCAGTACGAATTTGCGATGTCTGAGACGACTTAGTGAACATTTTTCAGTTTAAGCCAGCCATTTTGAATTCGGTAAATGAACATCAAAATTGCAGAATCTCAGAAAGAAAAAGACCAATTAGATGAATTGCTATGGCAGGTGCTTTGGAAACCGCTAAACCTGCCTCGCGATACAAGAAGCAAAGTGGCCTTATCCGGTGCACAAATTGAAATAATCGCTGTTGACGACAAAAAAATAACAGGTGGCTTGGTAGCATATAGGATAGATGAAGATGAATTGGAAATTCGGCACCTTGCCGTAGATGAAAATTGTCAGCGTAAGTCAATAGGTACAAATGTAATATTACACTTGTTTGACTTGATAAAAAGGGATAGTCCTGTAAGAATCCAGACTTATGTACGTAATAAATCCTACCCTTTTTTTGTAAAACAAGGATTTGTTCCGGTAAATGAAAAATGGTTAGAGCACCCAAACTTTACACAACACGGAATTCGTTTTAAGTTCGTTGAGAAATACGTATAAACCAAGAACCAAAAACTATAAACTGCAAACTATAGATGTGGAAATTAAATGATCCTAAGCCGGTAAAGCTTATC
The DNA here is from genome assembly GCA_964537355.1 of uncultured Pirellulales bacterium. Taxonomy (GTDB): domain Bacteria; phylum Planctomycetota; class Phycisphaerae; order Sedimentisphaerales; family Anaerobacaceae; genus NIOZ-UU13. The sequence continues at coordinate 4,875 of CAZIAN010000133.1, forward strand.
ATAGGAATTTTAGCTTCTAACCATCAATGCCTGCATACAGCCGCCGAATTGCTGAGTGACAAGTTCGGCAAGGTAGATCTTTCAAGCGAGGTCTGGCCGTTTGACCAAACAGATTATTACAAGGAACAAACAGGCCCACGAATCTTAAGGCAGTTCGTCAGCATTAAACGGTTGATAGAACCCGGTTTATTAGCCAAAATTAAAAACCGTACCAACAAACTCGAACAAAAACTGGCAAAAAAGCTGGCACTTCCATTAACAAGGCCGGTAAACCTGGATCCGGGTATAATCGAGCCCTCAAAATTAGTCCTGGCAACAACAAAAAACTATTCACATCGTATATATATAGGTAAAAAAATGTATGCTGAGGTAACGTTGATTTTCGATAAAGGTAGTTGGCGACCGCAGGCTTATACATACCCAGATTACAAACAACAATGCTACTTCGATTTTTTTGATAAAGTCAGAACGCGATTATTGGAGCAGTTAAAATCGAAAAGATAATCATATTAGCGACAATTCTGTTTGCAGGCTCATTTGCGCTGTCGGTTATTTTGACAATAGTCGCCAAAAAACTGGCCATTCGAACAGGATTGGTTGCCTATCCGGTGCAGGACAGATACCACCGAACAGTGATTCCCCTCGGCGGGGGTATAGCAATATTCGGCACGATTTCGATTATCATCCTTGCAGGTATTGCAACAGTAAAATATTTGGTCGCCGGCGGTTACCTTGACTGGCTCGGTAGTTCGATTACAATCCATACTGACGGCTTTTTAAGCAAAATCGGGCAGCTCGTGATTATATTACTCGTAGTCCTTTTGTTGTTCGCACTCGGCCTTTGGGACGACAAAAAACATCTCAGCCCATTTTTCAAACTTGCCGTCCAGTTCGCAGCAGCGATAATCGCCGCTTTCTGTGCGGATATAAGAGTTGAGCTTTTTATCGAAAGCAAAATTATTACTTCTTTGCTTTCCGCCGTCTGGATAGTTCTGATTATTAACGCGTTTAACTTTCTCGACAATATGGACGGGGCTTCTGCGGGTATCGCCGTAATAATAAGCTGTATATTATTAACCGCGGCGGCTTTAAGCGGCCAGGTCTTTGTCGGCAGCTTAACACTGATTTTCATAGGAACACTGTTGGGCTTTTTGGTATTTAATTTCCCCCCTGCCAAGATATTTATGGGGGACGCCGGCTCACTCGTTGTGGGTTTTTTTGTTGCATTGCTGACCGTGCGTACCACTTATTATCATCAAGCACTAAGCGGGCCATGGTATCCTGTTTTTATGCCACTGCTGGTTATGGCGGTCCCGCTCTATGATTTCATCAGCGTGACACTGCTGCGCATAAGCCAGGGGAAAAGCCCCTTTATAGGAGATACTCAACATTTTTCCCATCGATTAAAAAGACGCGGCCTGACAGATACTCAAACAGTCCTGACGTTATACTTAGCTACGCTCTGTACGGGGCTCGGAGCAATTTTTCTCTATCAGGTTAATCTGGCCGGTGCAATTCTAATCATTATTCAAACAGTTATGGTATTATCTATTATCGCTATTTTTGAAACCACCTCACATAATGATAAAACCAACGATTAATTCGAGCGAATCCAAAAGCAAAGCATTAGTATGCCTGGAATACATACTCCTTGTTTTGTGCGTTTGTGTAATTGTACTTCGCACAACATTTACCGAAGGACCTACAGTACAATCTGCTGCAGTGCCATCCAGTATTACCGATAGTATGTACGGCTTACCGATATGGAGGGCAGTGCTAATATCCTCATTCAGCATGTTCGTATCAACCGCACTGATATTTTCATTTATCATATGGATTGTATTGAATCTCTGCAGCAGGAAGTTTTCATACCGCTTGTGCGGCATCGAAACAGGATTATTGCTTTTCTGCATAGCCGCTGTTATTTCCGGTCTTGCAGCTCCTGATAAGCGAGGAGCGATTAACAACTTTACCGGGCTTGTGGCACCGATACTGATGGCCCTGCTGCTGATACAGATACTGGACTCACAAACAAAAATAAAACTCATCTTAGTTCTCATTGTCGCCCTGGGTATGGTCTCAACTTATCGGTGTTGGGAGCAGTATTCCGATAACGAGCATTTGATTGAATTTTATGAGCAGGACCCTGATGCGGCGCTCGCACAACATCGAATTACTCCGAACAGTTTGGAACATTTCCAGTTCGAACATCGTCTTTACTCAAAGGACATCAGTGGTTTTTTCACAACAAGCAACTCCGCCGGTTCTTTCGCAATGATGGCGTCCTTTGCCGCTGTTGTATTGCTAATCGGAAAGTTTAAAAAACGAAATCCTGATTCTATTGAAATTGCCTGGCTGATTATGCGCGGTATAGCAGTTGTTATTTTAATTTTTGGCCTTGTAATCACTAAAAGCAAAGGCGCAATTATCGCCTCAGTCTTCGCTGCAGCAATGTTTGTTATTTATCTTTGTTTTGGCAACCGGCTGAAAGCTTACAAAAAAACGATATTGATTGGGTGTTTACTATTGGGCATCGCAGGCGGTTGGATTGTTGTCCAGTATGGACTAACACACGGCCGACTACCGGGCGGTAACTCAATGCTCGTAAGATGGCAGTACTGGGAAGCTTCAGCAAAGATGTATGCCGACCATTTGTTTACAGGGGTTGGTCCGGGCAACTTCGCACACTTCTATCCACATTATAAACCAGCTTCCGCGTCGGAATCTGTTGCGGACCCACATAACTTTCTACTTAGTATCCTTACTCAATACGGCCCCATCGGGCTTATTGGCTTTTTAGCTATGATTTGCATACCGTTGTGGACAGTATTGTCTGCCAAGAAAGTAAACTGCTCGCCTGCGACTCACCTGCCTGAACCAGCTTTCAAAAAAACAGCTATTGCCCTGGCAATAATTGTCTCGGTTGTTTTACTACTCATTCGACCGTTTGTTTTTCCCCTGCCGCCGACAGCTACGCCTCAGGAAAGACAAGCCGGGATAATCATATTATATATTATGCCTATGATGATATTCATAGCAGGTTTCCTGCTCGCATCCGCCGGTGAGACGGCAAAAATGTCTCACTCAGGTATTACAATCGCGGCACTTTTCTGTGCCGTATTGGGCGTTGCTTTTCATAACCTGATAGACTTCGCTATCTTTGAGCCCGGAGTATTCACGGTTTTCTGGGTGATAATAGCTTGTATGATTGCAATATATTCTCAACAATATCCACGACCTCAAGCCGTCCTAAAGCCTGCTCCTTTTGTAAAGATACCGACGGTGGCAGCAGGCCTGGTATTAATTGTTGTTTATCTCAATTATGTTGTTATTCCTGTAAGCAAAACCAGCGCTAAAATCCAGTTGGCAAACCGGGCCATATTTGCCGTCCGATTCGAGCAGGCCCACAGGCTACTGGACCAGGCCTCTGAAGACGACTCTTTAAGCTCTGACGCCCTATCACTTAACAGCAAACTATATCTGCACCATTTTAAGCTTACATCGAGTGTCAACCGTGACTTGCTTTTGCAAGCGGAAAAGAAATCGCTGGGTGCAATTGAGCGCAACAATGCCGCCTTCAAAAACTATGAGCGACTTACAGAAGTATATACCCTGCTCGCGGATATTTCCAAACAGCAGGAAAAAACAGACTGGCTTAATAAAGCCTATGATAACACATTGTTTACTGTTGAGAATCTTTATCCCGGCTGCGCCCGGCTTCGTATCGAACTGGCAAAAATCTCAGACCTTTTAGGTAAAACTGAGATAGCAATCAGCCAATATGAAAAAGCCATTGAAATCGAAGATGAATATCGTGCTCAGTTTAGAAAAATGTATCCCAAAAGAGAGGAAATTGTCAGCCGACTCGGGGACAAGAAATACCTATTCGCAAAACAGCGGATAAAAGACCTTAGAAGCCAAACAAAACCCTAATACGATGTGCTAATTGGTTATTACGATATACGAGCTATTATCTCATCAGGTATATCGAAGTTAGCGTACGCATTCTGCACATCGTCGTGGTCATCGAAAGCCTCCATCAGCGAAATTATTCGCCTGGCCTTATGCTCATCGTTAATCTCAATGGTATTTTGCGGCACCATCGATATTTCAGCAACCTCGGTAGCTATTTCTTTTTCCTGGAGTGTCTTCTTCAATTCTTCATAAGCATCCGGATCGCAGGTTATTTCAAAAACCTCCCCCGTATTTTGCATGTCATCAGCGCCGGCGTTAAGAGCTATCTCCAAAAGCTGCTCTTCATCAGTATTAATGGCATTAACAGTAATAAGCCCCTTCTTGCTGAACATCCAGTTAACACATCCGCTTGTACCTAATGATCCACCATGCTTTTCAAACAGTCTCTTAATTTCCGGTGCGGTTCGATTGCGGTTATCCGTCAATGCCTCGACCATCATAGCCACACCGCCCGGCCCATACCCCTCGTAAAGCACCTCTTCAAAATTAACACCCTCCAGATCACCGGTTCCTTTTTTTACCGCCTTTTCAATAGTATCCTTAGGCATATTAGCAGCTTTGCCCTTGTCGATTGCATATCGCAAAGTTAGATTTGTGGCCGGATCACCACCGCCATTTTTAGCCGCGACTATTATCATCCGAGCGATTTTGCTCCATGCTTTGCCGCGTTTTGCATCGATCGCAGCCTTTTTATGCTTTATTCCAGCCCAGTGTGAATGACCTGACATAATTGCTCCTAACCAGTAGTATAAATGACCAAATATGAATTAGCTAAACATTATAACTATTTTTGAATAAAAAGGAATGATTTTTCTATCATATTTTCTTCTTTTCAAGTTTGACTTTATGTTTTCTTCTGCGACGTTTGTCTGATGTTCTTAGATACCTTTTGGCTTAGGGGGCCAGCCAAATTCCTCTAAAGGTTTTTTTCTCAGGATCGATAAGGTATTTATTTTGGCAAGTTCCGTCTTTACGAAATTTTCCTTCCACACACTCCCATGCTCCATCAACCTTGATACGCAAACTCCCATCATCACTAAGCACAAAAAACTTATCAGAGTTTTTAAAAGTAATCATTGCCTCAGGGCTAAAATCATTTTGGCTTAATTGTTTCACTAATACCGGAGGCCTTTCTTTTTTCCCTGACCATCGATACATGGCATACTTTGGGCTATCGTCAAAATCGCCGGCAATAATAAAATACGCCTTATGGAAATTAGAATACTCCATAGACCTTATCCCGAGAGAAGCCAGATCCAATAATATAGGCTCGCCAAAAATCGGTGTCCGGTTGTTTTCGAGCACAGCATCAGGATTCATTAAGGGAACAATAATTGCTTTTGCCCGATACTTTATTTTGTCAACGGGGCGTGGATTTCTGAATCCGATGTAGATTATCCTGCCATCAGCAGATGAGCAAAGTCCCTCAATATTAAGGCCTTCTTCTTTCGGGGCAAGTTTGCGGCGTTCTTTTTTTGGAAGCTCACCTGCATCGAATCGAGTTGTTCTATCCAATCTCAAATAACGCATATTCTCAGACTTTACAAGATCGTGAATAAGGGTTTTGTAAGGCTTTCCTACAGGCTCAATAGTGACATTGCCGTTCTGAGACTTTACTATGGTGGCGAAAAAACGATACCTGTTAGGCCTTTTCATCCCATCTTTATTTCTGCCGTGCGAACTAATCCAATAGATTCGCTGACCAATCCTTGTCGCACCCTCAATATCGACCTCCGGATATTCCGGCTCAATATCAAGAAACTCTGTCATATCATACGACAAAAGAGGCAGCCCACCTTGAGTGGTTTTGTAAACTCTTAAGACATTGTTCTCATCGTCAGCAACAATGAACATATCCCGGCCTATCGCCACCGCAGCAGACGCATCACTGGTACCGCGATAAACAAGAATTCCTGCTGTGAGCTCATTGCCAAAAGCAAGACTTACCGCGCTGCCTATCCATAGATAGAATACAAATCTGATTATA
>CAZIAN010000134.1:0-10832 GCA_964537355.1 uncultured Pirellulales bacterium
AGCAGCCATAAGCGTGTCGCTTGGTTGTGCTGTGGGTAAACCCGGCCACCTTTTAAAATGGCTTATACAGTTCTTGCAAGAAAATACAGGTCGCAAACGTTTGACGATGTTGTCGGTCAGGATCCTATAGCTCAAACATTGAAGAATGCTATAAAGACCGACAGGGTTTCTCACGCGTATCTTTTTTCGGGTACTCGCGGCGTCGGCAAGACGACTATGGCCCGCATCCTTGCAAAAGCACTCAATTGCCTTGCCGTGGATAAGCCTACGACAAAGCCGTGCTGTAAGTGCGATAGCTGTACCGCGATAAATATCGGCGAGGATATCGACGTCATCGAGATAGACGGTGCATCAAATAACAGGGTGGATGAAATTCGAGAGCTTCGTGAGAATGCCATCTATCGGCCTGCGCGTTCGAGATTTAAGATTTACATTATCGACGAAGTCCACATGCTCACTACTTCGGCCTTCAACGCTCTCTTAAAGACACTGGAGGAACCGCCCAGTCATATCAAGTTTATTTTCGCGACCACCGAGCCGAACAAGGTTATAGCCACAATTCAATCGAGATGCCAGAGATTCGACTTCAGCAATATAGGGCCGGCCTCGATAGCCGGACAGTTGAAGGCCATACTCAAAAAAGAAAAGATAAAGTACGAAGAGGATTTGCTGCTGCCCCTGGCGAAAATGGCGAACGGTTCTATGCGAGACGGCCTGAGCCTGCTCGATAGAATGATAAGCACGGGTATCGAACCTTTGAACAGCCGGATACTCGAAGAATTTTTAGGCTGTCCGAACAGCGAGAAAGTATGGAATCTCATCGGGCAAATCGGCGACAGCGACCCGGCCGGTACACTTGCAGCGATAGAGGATTTAATTTGTACCGGCATAAGCGAGGCCCAGGTCGTTGATTCGCTTATCGATTATATGCGCGATTTGATGGTGGTAAAATCCACGGGCACCGATAGCAAGCTTGTGATTTTAACCGATCAGCAGCGAAAGAGGGCGGGTGAATTAGCTGAAAAATTCGACGTTGCTGCGCTCGTTTACAATATTTCGACGCTGGAAAAACTGCGATGGACAATCAAAAACAGTGATACAAGCAGGGCGCTGCTGGAAGCTTCGATGTTGAGATTTGCCTTGAGCGAGCATTTCCTGAATGTCGATGAGCTTCTTTCTCAATTGCGCTCGGGCGCATCGCCCGGCATAAAAAAAAACCTTCCACCAGGCGGTAACATACCAATCAAGGCCGTAGCCAGGCCAAATAAACCACAAGCCAGAGAACGCCAGTCATCATATAGTGAACCCAAAGCATCGTCCGGACCGGCTGGAATAAACTCGATAAAAGATAATTGGCAAAGTCTCCTTGGAGTTATTACCACTAAACTCGGACCGGGTACCGGCGGGCTGTTAAGCTCCGCTGTGCCGTCTCGATTCGAAAACGGTGTCTTGACGCTTGAGTTCGGCTCATCGGCTAATATGCTCAGAAAAATGTGTGAAAGTAACGGACGAGCCGAGCAAATTCAGACCGTACTGACTGAGCAGTTATCGATGCCTATTGAATTAAAATTTGAGACTGTTATCGAGCATCAGACAAAAGCTGAAATTAAAAAGAATCCGCCCAGGACCACCGGCCAAAGAAGAAATGAGATTATCAACAATCCCGCTGTCAAAACTATCCTTATGGGACTGGATGCAACTATAACTGCAGTAGAAGAAGACTAAAATTAACTATTGTTTAATTATGGATTATTTCATTTATGAGCGGCGTTTATACTGAAACTTTGAACAAACTTATCGATGAGTTTGGAAAGCTCCCGGGCATTGGGCCGAAGACGGCCGAACGCCTGGCTTTTTACATTCTAAAAGCCGAGCCGCACGAGGCCATGGCGCTTGCCGAGGCCATCAGGGATGTTAAGGACAAGATCAAGCACTGCCAAATTTGTTACAATCTTTCGGAGCAATCGACTTGCCAAATCTGCTGCGACGAAAGACGGGATAAGAGTATTATATGCGTTGTCGAGCAGTCAAAAGACATCATAAATCTCGAAAAGACCGGGGCCTGCAAGTGGGTTTATCATGTCCTTGGCGGCCATATCGCTCCGCTTGATGGGATCGAGCCGGGCGATTTGACTATCGAGCAGCTTCTCGACAGGGTGCGCAGGAGTGATGTAGAAGAAGTGATAATGGCGACCAATCCTAATATGGCCGGTGACGGCACTGCACTTTATATAAGCTCACTGCTTAGAACGGCGGGCGTAAAGATCACTCGATTGGCAAGGGGGCTTCCCTCCGGTAGTACCATTGAATACGCAAGCGGTAAAATTCTTACTGATGCTATTATTGGCCGGCGGGAATTAGAGTAATTTTCATCTGTGTTCGTAAAGTTTCTCAATTACACCTCGAATATTGACGAAATTCTACAGTGTGTTTATGATATAATATAAAGACGGGAATAACCGTCGAAATAACGAATTTTTTCAGGTGTATCTATGAAGTTGGAGATGAGAGGTCAGTTGCGGATGGAGCAGAGAATGAAGCTCGCTCCGCATATGATACAATCGATGGAGATTCTCCAGCTTCCAATCCTTGCCCTTCAGGAAAGAATAGAGCAGGAGCTTAACAGTAATCCCGTTCTGGAAATGACCGAGCCGTCAAATCCTGAAGAGGACGATTCAAATGAACAACAGCCTCAGGATGATATAGACGACAAAGACCTCGTCGTTAACACAGACACCAATAAAGTTGAAGATTTCGAACGCCTTGAGAGTCTTGGTGATGGTTTCAAAGACTATATGAACGAGTCCGGACCCTACCGGAAACGGGCATCCAGTGACGACCCGGACAAAAAACTTGAGGCGATAAAGAATACGGCCGCCCGGCCCCAGTCGCTGCACGAATATCTGACCGAACAGTGGGGATTAGTGGATGCCGAACCGGCCGTGAAAAAAGCAGGCGAAATGATTATAGATTATATCGATGGCAGAGGGTATCTGTCCGTAAGGTTGGAACAATTGCACAATAAGGACAAAGGCGATTTCACTATCGACGATTTGAATGAAGCGCTGGAGCTTGTGCAGCAATTAGAGCCCGCAGGTGTTGGTGCACGGGATCTTAGGGAGTGTCTGCTTATCCAGATGGCACAAAGCGGTGAAGATATGAGTTTTGAATCCCGCCTGATTGCCGAGCATATGAATGAGCTGCTTGAAAATAAACTGCCGGATATCGCAAAAAAAATGAATTGCAGCATCGACGTTATCAATCAGGCTATTGTGCGTTTGAGCAAGCTTGACTTTTCACCCGGATTGCAGGTCGGGCGGGACCAGAACCACCCCATTACTCCGGATGTGATCGTGGAATTGTTGGATAATTCGGACCAGTGTTTTGTACGCCTGGCTGATTATGATTTGCCGCGATTGAAAGTAAATGACTACTACGCAAAAATGGCAAAAGATAACAAAACCGCCGATACAACGAAAAAGTTTTTGCAGAATAATCTGCGCTCGGCACAATGGATTATAGATGCGATTGAACAGCGCAAAAATACGCTGTTGAAGGTTACAAAAGCAATCGTCAGCTTCCAGAGGGATTTCTTTGAGAAGGGACAACTGTATCTTCACCCGCTGCCGATGTCAAAAATTGCTGACGAAGTTGGCGTTCATCTTGCCACTATCTCAAGGGCTGTTGCCGGCAAATACATCCAGTGTTCCTGGGGCGTTTTGCCGTTGCGAAAATTCTTTAGTGGCGGCACCGAAGATAGGAACGGTGCCAGCTTAAGCTGGGAGGCTATAAGGGCCAAGCTGCAGCAGATTATCGACGCAGAAGACAAAAGTAAACCCTTGAATGACGAGCAGATACGAAAGAAATTGTCAGAATTAGGCATTACAAATTTAGCCAGGCGCACCGTTGCAAAGTACCGCAAACTCTTGAACATACCGGCTGCGAGGTTTAGAAAAAAATATTAATTCCGCTTATTTAACAAAAAAAATCAAAATATTTTAATTTTTTGTTTGAACCGGACATTAATATGTGAGTATATAATCACATAGTAATATATACGAGAGATGAAATGTTAAATAAAAGACAAAAACTTTTGTTCGAAAAGCAGGCGGCAATAGCAAAGGCGATTGCGCATCCGCTCCGAATAGCGATTGTCAATTTTCTAAAAGACGGTGAGCAATGTGTTTGTGACATTGCCGAACATATCGGTGCCGAAAGGTCAAATGTTTCACGGCATCTTTCGGTAATGGTTAATGCCGGCCTGTTGGAGTATCGAAAAGAAGGACTCAAAGTCATATACAGGCTGAAATGTCATTGCATCGTGGATTTCTTTTCGTGTGTGAGCAGTGTTTTAAAACAGCAGGTAAGGGACAATGAAAAGCTGCTTAAGGTCATGTAGTATGAGCACTTTATTGTGAACCGTAAAATAAAAAAATTAAGAGGTTATTGGTATGCTTGATAATAAGACAAAGGAATTAATAGCGATTGGTGCATCTGTTTCATGCAACTGTCATCCGTGTGTAAAGTTTCATCTCGATAAAGCCGGAAAACTCGGTATTGAACCCCAGGACATTAAAGAAGCACTGAAAGTCGGGATGATGGTTCGTTCCGGCGCTGCAGATCAGATGGACAAACTACTTTCAGAAGTTTCCGGAGAGCCTGGTATTGATATTGTTGATAATTGCAATGGAAAACAAAGCTGTAAATAAAACTGTTTAAAAATACTTTAAGGCTTTGTCAGCTTAGTGTGTGGATATGAATCTGAAAGCGAATTGGAAAAAAGTAATAGTTATTATCGCGGTATTTCTCGGATGCTATTATCTGCCGGTCGGGAGCGTTCGTTTTGATAACGCAGTTACCGAGTCTCTGCATCTAGTTAAGTGGTATGCCCGAGAGCACGTTTTGCTGTGTCTGGTGCCTGCATTTTTTATCGCCGGCGCTATTTCGATTTTTGTCAGCCAGGCTTCGGTAATGAAATATCTCGGTGCAAAGGCAAACAAAGTTCTGGCTTACGCCGTTGCTTCGATTTCGGGTTCGATTCTTGCGGTTTGTTCCTGTACGGTTTTGCCGTTGTTTGCGGGTATCTACAAAATGGGGGCGGGCCTGGGCCCTGCCGCTACGTTTCTTTACTCCGGGCCTGCTATCAATGTCCTGGCGATAATCCTGACCGCCCGTGTTCTGGGGCTTGAAATCGGTATTGCTCGCGCGGTCGGGGCAATTGTTTTCAGTGTTATCATCGGCCTGGCCATGCACTTTATTTATCGCAAAGAAGAGCTTGAAAAAGCAAACAGTCAAATGGCCATGCCCGAGCCTCAGGTCAGCCGGCCGTTGTGGAAAAACGCGCTGTATTTTGCTTCGATGGTTGGAATCCTTGTCTTCGCCAACTGGGCGCGGACTGGAGATGTCAGGGCCGTATTCCTGTGCTGTCCGGGAGGCTTGACCACATACAGGGTCGAAGGCACTTTAATCAGCCAAACAGAAGAAACTGTTACATTTCTGGATACATCCGGAAAAACACATGAAATACCTGCAGAGCTTCTTCAGGATCTCCAGGATGTCCGGAAGAACAAACTTTATGAGTTGATACTCAGGATTCGCTGGATTCTGGTTCTTTTTCTTCTGGCAGGTTTCGGGGTAATGATATTATTGTGGTTTACTAATGATGAACTGCACCGGTGGTTCGGGGCATCATGGGATTTTGCTGTGCAGATCCTGCCATTACTGCTGGCCGGTGTTTTGATAGCCGGATTTCTTTTGGGCAGACCCGGGCCGGGAAACGAAGGTATCATCCCTGCTAAGTGGGTGAACGCGGCGGTTGGCGGTAACTCAGTCTGGGCCAATCTGTTTGCCGCCGTTGCCGGAGCTTTCATGTATTTCGCCACCCTCACAGAGATTCCTATCTTACAGGGTCTTATGGGAGCAGGAATGGGAAAGGGGCCTGCACTGGCACTGCTTCTGGCTGGTCCGGCTTTGTCTTTGCCTAATATGCTTGTAATTCGCTCGGTTATGGGGACCCGCAAGACTATTGTTTTCGTTTTGCTCGTTATCGTTATAGCAACGATTTGCGGAATACTGTTCGGAGTTATAAGTGGATAGACAAGTGACCAGATTAAAAACTTCAGTTTTGACAAGCTTCTTATTGTTAACAATTGCAGGTTGTGTGTTTACAGATTCCACCAGCCCACAGGTTCCAGCAGTTGGTTCCGATGGAAGCAGAATCAGTTCCGCCCCACCGGCATCGACCAAGGGGCACACCCAGCCAACGGATGGTCCGCTTGACCTTCAGCAGTGCATCAAAATTGCGTTGAAGAACAATCCGCAGGTGGTTGGGGCCGGCTGGGACGTCACAGCAGCCAAGGCCGAGAAAGACATTGCGGCCGGGCAACGATGGCCGATGCTGGGACTCGAGAGCAGTTACAGGCATTTTCTGGACGATCAGCGACTGGTGATGCCGCGGTATGCCAACGAACCGGGTGTTTACGGAGATGACATATTTGCGGGGGATATCGTCTTGAGGATGCCGATTTTCACCGGCGGACGTATCAAGAACGAAATCAAAGCGGCTGACTTGTTACGCCAGTCCGCAGAGCACCATCTTGCTCGAACCCGTCAGGAATTGGTCTTTAATGTCTCACAGGTTTTTTACGATATCCTGGCACAGGTTCACATTATCGAATCTCTTGAGTTCTCAAGAAAGGCACTTGAAGAACACCACAAGCGGGTTAGTGATTTAGTAAACGTCCAGAAAGCTGCAAGGGTTGATCTGTTGCGTACGGACGTCAGGTTGGCGGATTTGAATCAACGTCTCGTGGCTGAAAAGAATGTGCTGTCGATTCTACGGCGAGTCCTGGTCAACTTCCTGGGATTGAGCAATACCGGATCCGAGGTAGATGTCAAAGGTGATTTGCAGCTAAATGCAATTGATGTGAACCTGCCTCAAAGTATAGCCGATGCCTACGCGAACAGGTCGGATTATCTTTCAGCTAAGAAGGAGGTTGATGCGCAAGGTATGCGTTTGGATATAGCCCGTGCGGGTCATCAGCCCATAGTATCGGTTGAAGGCACTTATGGGCTGCGCAATTCCGCCGGGCCGACTTCTCATCCGGCCGGTGCAGACGATACCGAAGAGGTAGGCTTCATAGGGTTTGGGGCCATAATACCAATCTTCGAGGGTGGACAGATCTCCGCCCGAGTTGTGCGTGAACACGCGAAGCTGATATCGCTGCGTGAACACCTGCGCAAACTCAAGCTCCAGATAAAACTGGACGTGGAAACGGCTATTTTGAATATAAACTCATCCGGCGCAAGAGTCGATGCCACGGCAAAATCCATCGAGCAGGCAAAAGAGAGTCTGCGAATCGAACGTGAGAAATATGAACTCGCCAGAGGTTCGATTACGAACGTCCTCGATGCCCAGGCGGCACTGCTGGATGCACAAACAACTTATTATCACGCCCTTGCAGACTACAACAGTGCCGTAGCGCAGTGGCGTTTTGCCGAAGGAGAAGAAAAATGAAACTGGTGAGAAGAATAGCTCGAACTCTTGTGGTTTTGGCGGTCGCAGCGGCGCTTGTTTTGTTCGGTATTTTTCTTATCAGGCGTAAGAAGAATGAACTGGCACAGGCCCCAAAATATGGTGTTCGTCCCGTCCCCGTGCAGGTAACAACTGCCAAGCTCGGCAACTTATCTACTAAGATAGACTACCTTGCCGTGGTTGAGCCGGTACGAACTGCCAATATATCCGCCCGCCTTACGGCTGCGGTGGACAAGCTCCTTTGCGACGAAGGCGACATGGTTAAAGCGGGAGAAGTGCTGATCATTCTGGATGGCCGCGAGATTCGAGACGACATTGCGTCGTTGCAGGCTGATATCGCTCAGGCCCAGGCCGAGTTGGCGGCGAACGAGGCCACTGTTACATCTCTTGATAGTTCCGTAGCCTACTGGAACCGCGAAGCGAATCGCGACAAGACGCTGGCCGATAAGGGGGATATTCCCGGCTCCCAGGCCGAAGCAACCGCCGATAAAGCAAGTGAGTTTAAGGGCAGGCTGAATGCAGTTAAGAACGGATCGACCGCATTTGAGCATTTGATCGACTCACTCGGACACAAAAAGGCACAACTTGAAACGAGGTTAAGCTATTGTACCATCAAGAGTCCTTACAACGGCCTGGTCACGCAAAGGCTCGTGGATCCCGGCGACCTGGCTTCTTCGGGCAAGAAGCTGCTGGTAGTTGAAGACCGCAGCCAGTTAAAACTGGCCTTCGACATCCCACAGCAGGATCTATCCAGGGTGCACGAAGGTTTGGATGTGGTGTTTTCAGTCAGCGCCGCACCTCGACGCGCCAAACTATCTCATTTGTTTCCCTCCTTAAATATGGCGCGTATGATGCGGGCCGAAGTCTTTATCTCGGGCAGCCGGACGGACGGACTTTCCTGCGGGGAATATATATCGGCTTCAGTAATTCTGGATGAATTAAAAAACGTCGTCCTGTTACCGGCCTCCTGTCTGGTTGAGTGCTCCAAGCATTTTCAGCATGTATTTGTTGTAAACAACGGCAAGCTTTCTCATCACAAAGTAAAGGTATTAGCGTCAACTGAAGATGCGGTTGCGGTTGAGGGCGTCGAGCCGGACGAGCAGGTAGTAACTAATACTTTTCTGGGTTGGACAAGGCTCTCGGGAGATATGAAGGTGGAGGTGCTGGAATGAACCTTACCGGATTTTCGCTGAAAAATCCTTACACCGTAATTGCTTTGGTGCTGGTGGTAGTGGCACTTGGGGCTTTTGCTTTTTTCAGAACCCCAACCGACCTTTTTCCCAACACAGTACCTCCGCAGGTCGTGGTTGTTACCGTTGAACCCGGCGCCGCCGCCCGTGATATTGCCGATAAAGTGACGCAGGTCCTTGAAAAAGAGATAAATACCATTGGGGGCCTTAAAAGGGTCGTGAGTACTTCGCGCGATGAAGTATCATCCATTAATGCGGAGTTCTACTATTCAAAGCCAATTGGTGAAGCTGTTCAGGATGTGCAGAATGCCTTGAGCAGAATTCGTCCGGATTTGCCCAAAGATATTCTCGAGCCGCGGATATATCGAATTTCGGATGCCACTCGCCCATTGACTACAGTGGCCATATCGCCGAAAGCAGGCAGCATTAAAACACTCTCGGATATTCGTCTGTTGGCCGAAAACCAGATCATGGATGAAATTCTGACGCTGCCGGGGATTGCGGACGTCGATGTATTCGGAGCCCATAAGCCCGAGGTCAAGGTCCGGCTGCAGCGCGACCAGATGGTTGCGAACAATATAACGCTGGACGAGGTGTTGGGTGTCCTGTCACAACAGAACGTTTCGGCGCCGGCCGGCACAATCTACTCAAGCAAAAAGGAGTATCTCGTCAAAACGACCGGCGAATTCTCTAATCTTGAGCAGATTCGAGATCTGCCCATCAAAAAGAGCAACCAGGGATACGTGCGGATTTCCGACATCGGGCAGGTTACGTTGTCGGAGCATGAACAGCGAAGCTTATATCATGGAAACGGCAAAGAAGCCATTGCCGTAAATGTGATGCGCCCGGATAACGGCCCGACTGTAGCGGCGATAAAGACCTTCAAGAAATTCTTGTCCCGGCTGAAAGCACAATATCCGGATATCAACTTTGAGGTCACCGACGACCAGCAGCCGATCATCGACATCAACGTTCACGGCATGCGCCAAAGCCTCATTCAGGCGGTGATACTCACCGTGATTGTCATTTTTGTTTTCCTGGCCGATACCCGAGCAGCGATAGTCGTTTCCGTAAGCATCCCGCTTGCCTTTCTCTGCAGCCTTACGGTTTTATGGTTCAGCCCCTATACGCTCAATATGGTCACCCTTTCAGGTCTGATTATTGCCGTTGGTATGGTAGTGGATGCCTCCATCGTAGTGCTGGAAAACATCTACCGGCACTATCGCGAGATGAAACATCCCGACGCCCTGGTTGCTGCGCGTGAAGGCGCCTCGGAGGTGGCGTTGGCTATCACCGCCGGAATGCTTACGACCGTTATCGTATTGGTGCCGGTGATGTTCACGGGCGGCTACACTCAGCAGGTGATGAGGCCTTTGAATATGATGATATCCTCAACGCTTGTGGCATCGCTTTTGATTGCCTTGACGGTGATTCCTCTTATGGCGTCTCGCCTGTTGGCCAGGCCCCACGAGCACCGAAATATGATAGAAAGGCTCTTCGGCAATACCGACAAAGGCGTAAGTGCTCTTACGAAGTTTTATATAGCAATACTGCGAAAGGCGCTGCGATGGCGGGCGGTGACCCTGCTCATTGCCGCCGCATTCTTCATTCTCACAATGAAAATCGTCCCGCCGCTTATTGGTGGTGAACTGATGCCCCTGATGGACACAGGTATTGTTTTGATTGAGTTTGACACTCCAACCAGTTACAAGACTTCCGAGGTAGAAAAAGTTCTCAGTCGTGTTGAAGATATGGTTTACGAACAGCCCTACATCGAAATGGTTTCTTCGGTTATAGGCTCTGAGCCGGGCCAGATTAGTTTCGGCGGTGGGGGTGCGACCGCCCAATCAGCAAAGATGACCATCCATATGATCGACCGAAAACGCCGCAAAGAAACGGTCTGGCAAATTGAGGATAAATGGAGAAAGGCCTTGCGGACCACGCCCGGCGTGCGAAGTTTCCGAGTCGCTGAATACGGAGCCACGCCGCTTTCCACCACCAAGGCCCCACTGGATATCATCATCAGCGGCCCCGAACCTGAAGTTATCAGCCGGCTTGCCGACCGCTGCCTCGATTCGGTCAAAGGATTGCCCGGACTGGTCGATGTC
>CAZIAN010000135.1:0-10813 GCA_964537355.1 uncultured Pirellulales bacterium
CTCGGCCCTTTGCTTGCCGACCTTGTAAAGCGCGGCCTCGTTAGCCTGGTAGCCGGTAACTGTGCTACTGCTATACACGATTTTGAATTGGCGCTGATAGGCCAGACCAGCGAAAATGTTCCTGATGCTCTCGGCAAGGGCCGATTTGGAATGGCTTACGAATTTGCTTATATCAACAGTGCTTTGTCCATCGGTAATGAAAATAAATTAGGTTGTGGTGAATCACTCGGCAAAACAATCTGCGACGAAGATTTCCGCAGCCGGGTCCTTGCCTCGGTTGCAAAAGATAATTCACCGCGCAGTTTTAGCCATCCGCAAGTCAGTGTCCTTGCCGCCTGTTATGAGAATAATATTCCCTTTACAGTTCACGTTGGAATAGGCACAGACGTAATCGATCAGCATCCCTCCTTTGACGGTCAGGCGAAAGGCGGCTGTTCCGGCCGGGATTTTCTTATCTACACAAATGAAATAGCCAAATTTACAAACGGCGGTGTAATACTTAATATCGGAAGCGCCGTTACAGGCCCGGAAGTTCTGCTCAAAGCCGTCTCAATGGCCGCCAATGCTGGAGATGTCCCCAATAATATAATCACCGTTGACTTCGATCTTCGTAGTCATGAGCCGAAGGCCATGAGAGATGAATCTAAGGAAGGTTATTATTTTCGTGACCAAAAGAGCATTGTAACGCGAATTCCGCAGGGCTTTAACGGCAAAGGCTTTTATATACAGGGCGACCAGAAACAAACATTTCCTTTGCTTTATAAAAAGATTGTAGAACAATCATAACAAAAGGTGATTAACGATGAAAGAAAATCGCATCAATGAAATCCTGACTCAGATTAAGAACGTTAAGATAGCGGTTTATGGTGATTTCTGTGTTGATGCATATTGGCTGCTCGATGCTCGCGGCTCTGAAGTTTCATTGGAAACCGGCCTTCAGGCCCGCGCCGTAGGCAGACATTATTATTCCCTCGGCGGCGCATCAAACGTCGTTGCAAATATTGCCGCCCTTGAGCCGGCCCTCATACAGGTAATAGGAGTTGTCGGGGATGATATCTTCGGCAGAGAGCTAAGACGACAGTTTCACGAGCTTGATGTCGATACGAAACATCTGGTTATTCAAAAGGAAAATTTCGATACCGTAACTTTCGGCAAGCCGTATCTTGAGGACAAAGAGCAGCCGCGTATTGACTTCGGTTTTTTCAACAAACGAACCGAGGATACTGACCAGGCACTGCTGGAAGGTATTGCCGGGGCCTTGCAGAATGCGGATGTCCTGATTATGAACCAGCAGGTCCCTGGTAGTATTACAAACGAATCTTTCATCGAGCAGGCCAACGCTCTTTTCAAAAAATTTGCGGACAAAATAGTGCTGCTTGATTCGAGACACTTTGGCCATAAATTCAAAAATATCTACCGCAAGACAAATGATTTGGAAGCGGCCCAGTTGAACAAAGCCGAAGTCAAATTGGGTGATGTTCTTGCATTGGAAGATGTGAATAAATACGCTCTGAATCTATATAAACAGTTTAAAAAGCCCGTGTTTCTTACTCGCGGCCCCCGCGGCATCATAACCGTTGATTCGGATGGCATTCACGAGGTGCCGGGGATTCAATTGTTGAAAAAGCTCGATATTGTCGGGGCTGGAGATACGGTGACAAGCGCATTGGCTTTATGTCTGGGTGCAGGTATCCCGCCAACCGAGGCGTCCGAGTTTGCTAATTTAGCGGCCGCCGTTACCGTTCAAAAATTATACCAGACCGGCACGGCTTCCGGTCCAGAAATCATCGAGATCGGAAAAGACCCGGATTATATCTATCAGCCGGAACTTGCTTGCGACCGGCGAGGGGCCTGTTATTTCAAAGGCAGCGAAATAGAATTTTGCTATGAATCGATACCGTTTGGTCGAATAAAGCACGCCGTTTTTGACAACGATGGGACTATAAGCACTTTAAGGCAGGGCTGGGAGGAGATAATGGCTCCCGTGATGGTAAGGGCTGTTCTCGGTGATAAATACGAAACCGCCGATGAAACTCTTTATCACAAGGTTAAAAGCCGCATCGCCGACTATATCGATAACTCCACCGGTATGCAGACCATCATACAGATGGAGGCTCTTGTAGAAATGGTCAAAGAGTTTGACATCGTAAAAGCTGACAAAATCCTCGATAAATTCGGATATAAGGAAATTTATAATAATGCACTGATGGAGCTTGTTAACAGGCGAATCGAAAAGTTCAAAAGCGGCGAACTCGACATTAATGACTATACAATTAAAGGAGCGTTGGAGTTTTTAGAAGCCCTGAAAAAAAGAGGAATAAAACTTTACCTCGCCAGCGGGACAGACTGCCACGATGTTATTACCGAGTGCGAGGCGCTTGGTTATGCCCGGCTTTTTGACGGCGGTATTTACGGTTCGGTAGGGGATGTCACCAAATATTCCAAGAAGATGGTCATAGAGAAAATAATGGCCGAGAACAATTTACAGGGTCCTGAGCTTGTTGTCTTTGGCGATGGTCCTGTTGAGATCCGCGAATGCCGCAAGCGTGATGGTATTGCCGTAGGTATCGCCAGCGATGAGATTCGCCGTCACGGCTTAAGCATCGAAAAGCGCACCCGCCTGATAAAAGCCGGCGCACATATCATCGTGCCCGATTTATCACAACACGAAACACTTATAAAATTATTGTTCGGCTCCCGATAAGCGGGAAACTTCCGAAAGCGAATTTACAATGTTTTTAGTACGAGATTAAAAAGATGCCGATATTTGAATACAAGTGCAGCAAATGTGGTCACACGATGGAGTTTTTGGAAAAAACGAGGACTCCTCGAAAACATAAATGCCAAAAGTGCAACAGTTCCGATTTGAAGAAGTTGTTAAGCGGTTTTGCCGTTGGGCAAAGCAAGGCAGCGGTCCAGGCCTGCGAATCATGTCCGAGCGGTCCGTGCCCAACGAGTGCCTGTTCAATGGGAGCCTGTCCCCATAGTTCGTAATATTGAAAATATGAGTACGATCCGGAAATATTTTCACTCGGCATATTAAGGTGGGTTGGGATGATGCTCTTCATTTTAACCGTCAGGCGAAACAGGCGCACTTATGGTAGTTTGTCCGGCTTCTTTTTCAGGTGTTGTTGATTGCGTCTCGCTGAGCAAGTGCTCCACAGCTTGTTTACTTGTGATCTTGCTGTCCGGCGCCGATACTATCGAATTAACCAAATCGCACCAAAAGCAGATATATGATATGTTGGCCTGCTGAGAATTTCTATTCAAACCTACCTGTCTTACGAAACGGTTTTGAGAGATTGGAGTAATAGTGATTACAAAAGCCGCGAAACTTAGAACCAGAAAGCCGGCCAGGAAACCCAGTACGCCTGCTAATAGAATGTCAAATGATTTTGGAAAGGAGACCTTAAATTGGCCTGTAAGAAAAACGTATGTTATTCCATACAAAATAAAGAAAGTACCTACTCCTAAAACTGCTAAGGCTAAAGCGTTGCTGCAGGGTATATCGCCGGCCTCAGGGATAATATCTAAAATTATCGGTGACAGGAAGATGGCTGCATAGATAGAAATTATGATATTGAAAAGCATGGCCAACATTTCGTAGAAGCCTATTTTCATTGCGAACCAGATGAAGAGTCCACCGGTTAATGTGCCGAGCCAAAATACCATAAACTTTATCCTATAACTCTCTTTAGTTCTTCGAGGCTTGTTATTCCGGATGCCACCTTTTTCAGGCCTTCTTTCCTCATGTGTGACTTATCTTTTTTATGGCCTTCGGTTCTCCATTCATTAATCGAGATTTTATTATTGGCAATATCGGCCTTCAAACGGTCGGTTATTACTAGAAGGTCGCAGACTGCCGTCCTCCCGGAATAACCGGTATCTTCGCAGCGCCGGCAGCCTGTAGCCTCGAAAATATTTGTATATTCTATGCCTTTACTCTGGAATTTATGGATTAAATCCTGACTTAGCTCTGCCGGTTGTTTGCAGTGTTCGCAAAGCATCCGAAGCAGTCTCTGAGAATGTAGAAGACTCAGGCCCGAAGACAGAAGAAGAGGAGATATTCCTAAATCCAGCAATCTGACCAATGCCGTAGCGTTGCTGTCACAGTGTATGGTTGCCAGAACAAGATGGCCGGTCTGCGATGCCCGAAGCGCAATCTCTGCGGTTTCCTCGTCGCGTATTTCGCCGACACATATCACATCCGGGTCCTGTCTGAGGACACTGCGCAAAGTATTTGCGAATGTAATATCGGCTTTAGGATTAATTTCAATCTGGCTGGCTTCCGGCAGCGTTGCTTCGATCGGGTCCTCTACCGTGATGACGTTGTGCGTAAACCGGTCGATCTCGTTGAGCATCGAATACATAGTTGTGGTTTTGCCGCTTCCGGTGGGACCGCATATCAGCACCATACCTGATGGTTTGTTTATTGCGTTTTTGATTATTGAATAATGCTTTTTCGTTAGTCCTATGTCTGCCAGCGTGAATGTGCCGGCATTCTGGTTCAGCACCCTTATCGACAGCTTTTCTCCGTTGAGGACCCCGGCGCTCGCTACTCTAAAAGAAGCTGTTGTGCCGGACTTTTTGGCTATAAAGGCGCCGTCCTGGGGTCTTCTTTTTTCGGAGATGTCCATGCTCGAAACGGCTTTAATACTATTTACGATTGCTTTGCAGGTGTCGGCCCTGAGTTTTTCAACTGTCCGCAGGACCCCGTCTATTCGCAGCCTGATTGTATATGTCGCATCGTCCTTAGGATCGATAAGAATGTCACTGGCCCCCCGCTCAAGAGCATCGGAGATGACTTTTTCGGTTAAATCAAGGACCCGGTTGTCCTTCCGCTGTTTGTCACCGTGGCCGTATATATCGTCGATACTTCTGCCTGACGAATCAAGCAGTCTTATCGCTGATTTTTTGTGACGGCGACCGGAACTTCTATTACGTATATTGGCTATAGCTTGTTGTATATGTTTCTTTATTATTTCGCTGATACTGACATTACTTTGAGAGGCCCTTTTTGCCGTATCTACTATCAGCAGGATAAGCATAAGTATCGGCCCTGTGAAAAGGGTGAGAATATAAGCGGCTGGTTTATATTTATGAGGCACGAGCGGACTAAACTGGATACGTTGAACAAAGAACAGGCAAAGGTAAACCCAGAGCACGAGACAGAAAAGCTTGATTGGATTAAAAGGCAGCGATGTTATAGATGAGGCTAAGCCGACATTTGCCGGCGGCAGGCAGAACGAACCTGGTGAAAGATTCTGGATAATATCCAAAATTTGCATTTAATTTCTCTTTCAGCAAATACGAACACAAACAACTCGCAATAATCAAAATAATATATTTTATCGTCATTGGCAAGCTTAAAAGATTCTTCCAAAAGCTTAAGCTTCTGTCCCTGACATCAGCCGGACAGGTGACTGTTTTTGTGTTAGACGTTAATTGTTAGTCTGTTTTTCCGGTACCGGCAAAATGAAGGACCAGCTTAAAGATCTTCAAGTTCGTCGAGGAAAGAATCGGACTCATCGATTTCTACCTCAGGGAAACTGCCGGACAGCTCTTCTGCTAGGACTTTTCCTTTTGGTGCTTTTGGAGTGGGCTTAGGCTTGGCCGGTTTGGGCTTGGCCGGTTTTGGGGGGACAATTTTTTCCGGCTGGCCGTTAATCTGCAGCCCAAAGGTAAGTGGGCCTATTCTAATATAATCACCCGGCTTGACCGCTGCCTCGTCTATGCGTTTGCCGTTAAGAAAGGTGCCGCTGCGTGAGCCAAGGTCACGAATGTTTATGGTTTCTTTGTTCTGATTCAACTGGCAGTGTCTTCTGGAGACGGTTTTAAGGGGGATACACAAATCGCAATCGTGCCGACGGCCAATCACCGTAGTACTATCAGGTAAAGAAAAAGACTTTTGTGAGCCGTCTTTCTTCAATAAGACTAATTCGACGTCCATTCTACCTTCCTCGCAATTAGTTTATCTTTTCCAGAGCCGCTTTTATTATACAGGCAAAAGCACTGTAAAACAACAAATAAATCGCCCGATAAATAATATTGACACAAATAACACCCTAAGGTAAAGTGATATGGAGTAACAGTAAGAAAGAAAATAGATACGAAAAGGATTGGTAATTTCGGATAGATACATGGCAAAAGTTACACTGCCGGACGGTAGCATATTAGAAGTCACTGACGGAACGACGGTAAAGCAATTGGCCGAACAGATAGGGCCGGGACTTGCAAAAGCGGCTATAGCAGCAAAAATTAACGGGCAGCTTGTAGATTTATCCACGCCGATTAATGCCGATGCAGGGATTCAAATCATTACTTTCAAAGATGACGAAGGCCTTGAAGTGATGCGCCATAGCTGCGCACACGTTATGGCTGAAGCTATATGTAGTATTTGGCCGGATACGAAGCTGGTTTATGGCCCGACTGTCGAAGACGGATTTTACTATGACATTGACCTTGATGGGCCGATTCGCCCGACCGATTTCGAGCGCATCGAGAAAAAGATGGCTGAGATTGTCAAAGACGACAAACCGTTTGTTCGCAAAGAAATGACTAAGGCCGAAGCCCTCGCGAAACTGGCTCACGATAAATACAAGACCGACAATATAAACCGCGCCGACAGTGATAATATTAGTTTTTACTCACACTCGGATAATTTCGAAGACCTGTGTCGAGGCCCGCATGTGCCGAGTACGGCTAAAGTTGGAAGCTTTAAGGTCATGTCAGTAGCAGGAGCATATTGGCACGGCGACCCTACCCAAAAAATGCTCCAGCGGGTTTATGGAACCGCCTGGCCCAAAAAGAAAGAGCTTGATGATTACCTGCAAAGATTAGAAGAAGCCAAAAAACGGGACCATCGCGTATTAGGCAAACAGCTTGATTTATTCAGCTTCAACGAGGCCGGTCCGGGCTTTGCATTCATTCATTCCAAAGGAATGATTATCTGGAATGCAATAGTGGACTTTTGGCGTGGCGTTCACGATAAGTACGGATACGAAGAAATCCGCACCCCTATAATTCTCAACGAGGAGCTTTGGCACAAGAGCGGCCACTGGGACAATTATAAAGAGAATATGTACTTTACGAATGTTGACAATGCCGACTATGCGATAAAGCCGATGAACTGCCCGGGCGGCTGTCTGGTTTACAAGTCACGCCAGCACTCGTATCGCGAATTTCCCTTGCGGGTCGCCGAGCTGGGCCTGGTCCATCGGCACGAAGCAAGCGGAGTTATGCATGGGCTTTTCAGAGTAAGGCAATTCACTCAGGACGATGCCCATATTTTCTGTGTTCCCGAACAGATAGCCGCTGAGATAATCGGTGTAATCGAGCTTACCTTCGAGATATATAAGGCCTTCGGATTCGAGGATTTCCACATCGAATTATCAACCAAGCCGGAAAAACACATCGGCTCGGATGAGATTTGGGAAACGGCTACAAACTCTCTTGAAGAGGCCCTCAGGCACAAAGCTATCGAATACCAGATCAACGAGGGTGATGGCGCATTTTACGGTCCCAAAATTGATTTTCACATAAGAGACTGCCTGAAGAGGTCCTGGCAGTTAGGCACAATTCAACTGGACTTTTCCATGCCCCAGCGGTTCGGCCTGGTATATACCGATAAAGATAATACAGAGAAAACTCCAGTCATGATTCACCGCGCTGTTCTGGGCTCTTTCGAGCGTTTTATCGGTATCCTTATAGAGCACTACGGCGGCGGTTTCCCCCTCTGGCTTTCCCCCGAACAGGTAAGAATATTGCCCATAAGCGAAAAGACCAATGACTATGCGAAAACCGTTGAAAATAAGCTCCGAAGAGCTTCTCTGCGCTGCAGTTGCGATTTTTCGAACGAGAAAATAAATGCGAAAATTGCCAAAGCACATAGTGAAAAGCTCCCCTTTATGCTGGTAGTCGGCCCGAAAGAGGCACAGTCCGCTAATGTCAACGTAAGAATACGGGGATTCAGGGAGAATAAAACGGTTGGCGTTGATGAATTTTTAGGAATGGCCTTAGAAAAAATTGCCGATAAAAAAATTGATTTGGATTTCTAAGAATATAAGTTATAATTATAGGTTGTAGAGTACCTACAAAAATAGTAGATTAATGATTTGTTCATTTATAGAAAGGTAAGGTGAAGCACAATAAGTAAACAACAAGGTTTAAAGGTAAATGGAGGGATTCGGGCCGAAACAGTGCGGCTCGTTGACGAGGCAAATAATCAAGTGGGGGTCGTACCAAAATATGAAGCCCTCAACAGGGCACGCGAGGTCGGACTTGACCTTGTGGAAGTGGCCCCTACCAGTGACCCGCCGGTATGTCGTATAATGGATTATGGCAAGTGGCAGTATGAGCAAAAACGCAAGATTCGCGAGGCTCATAAGAAAAGCCAGCACCACAATATTTCTCTGAAGGAGATAAGGCTAAGACCGGAAACCGATACGCGCGACCTTGAGATTAAACTCAAACACGGACGCGAATTTCTTGAAAAGGGCCACAAAGTTCAATTCACAATGTTCTTCCGCGGACGCCAGATGCTGCACCGGGAAAGAGGCTATGAAATGCTCGAAAAAATTACCGAATTAATGCAGGATTTGGCGAAAATTGAACGTCCGGCCAGAATGGCCGGAAGGCGAATGACTTTATTGCTCGTGCCAAGATAGCTCGTATCCGCCGAAACAAAAAAAGCCGGATTATTGTCTCGTCAGGTATGTTATGTGGGGGATGTTCTTCGGAACATACTCTGCTTCTAACATCATAAAAGAGGAGTTCACTCGAAGCGGTTTCAAAACTGATTTCGTTGCGAGAACGAGCGATATTTACTTTCACAAAGCAGAGATTCAAAATCGTCCTGGGCCTAATCAAGGCTACATCAAGGACAAAGAAATCCATTCTCAATAGTTTACCCAGAGTTTATCCCTGAGAGCTGCTTACCTGACTCGCAGCAGGGGGATGTTAGCTTACTTGCTTTTTTGTCGGGGGCCGAGGGGTTTTTAGTCTTCATTAAATAGTAAATTTTACAGTAAATAGTGATCAGAAGGATTTTCGGGAATTTTTTGAGAAACTTCACGTATTGTGTTGACCAACTCCGGCAAATAACGTAAAGTACCAATCTTATTATTTTTATGTACGAATCTTAATTGCTGTAAAACAGCATTTTGATACAGGTTTTTTCGAAAAGATATTCAAAAAGGATTAGTTAAATGCCAAAACAGAAAACCCATAAAGGGTTGAGCAAAAGAGTCAAGGTTACCGCTAACGGCAAGGTTAAGCACAAAAAAGCCGGTAGTGGCCATCTTATGAGCAGTAAAAACGCTAAACGTCGAAGGCGGCTCGGCAATGCATCTACTATGACAAGCACGCTGGCTAAGACGGCCAGGATTGCACTGTGTAAGTAAATCGACAAAAACAATAATCATTTGATCATGCTTGCTTCTCGGCCCTCATTCAGCTGCCGCCAGTAAGCTCAAAGAATCAAAAAAAATCAAAGGAAAGCTGATATGCCAAGAGTTAGAAAAGGTGCGGCAAGGCACCAAGCAAAGAAACGAATCCTCAAAGCAGTAAAGGGTCATCGCGGCTCCGCAGGCCGGTTGTATCGCCTGGCGAAAGAAGCTACTGTACGAGCGGGCGTTAATGCTCATACTGACCGAAGACGCAGAAAACGCGATTTCCGCGGTCTCTGGATTACACGTTTAAGCGCAGCCTGCAAACAGCGGGGCATTAGATACAGTCAGTTCATCAACGCCTGCAAGGAAGCCAAAATCACCCTGAACAGAAAAATGCTCAGTGAAATTGCGATTGCCGACCCGAAGGGTTTCGACACTATTGTTGAAGCTGCCATGGCTGCAAAAAAGTCGTAAGTTGCGACACAGGCCTTGACTGGCAAACCGCGAGCGACGATATACAACGTACGAAAAATGCTTGAGCAATTTAAAAAAACCGGCAAAGAAGCTCTTGCTGACCTGAAAAAGGTTAACGACCTGACCGCTCTGGAAGATTTTCGGGTAAAATATCTGTCTCGAAAAGGGCGGATTATCCAGATGCTCAGCCAGATAGGCAAGCTCCCCCCCGAAGAAAAACCTCAGGCCGGCAACCTCGCTAACAAAATAAAAAAAGAGGTTACGCATGCGTTCGAGCAGCTAAAAAGCACTCTGTCGCAATCCCAGCAGGACCAGTCGAAAGAGATGATAGATGTTACTCTGCCCGGCATACCTGTAAGTATTGGCAAGGCGCACGTTATTACACAAACCTTGAATGAGCTTCTGGAGATATTTGGCCGGATGGGTTTTGCTGTGGCTTACGGCCCTGAGGTCGAAGACGAATGGCATAATTTCATAGCCTTAAATATTGGTCCGGAGCATCCCGCAAGAGACCCTTCCGACAATTTTTACATTGATGATAACACCTTATTGCGAAGCCAGACATCCACGATTCAGATACGTGTTATGGAGCACACCAAACCGCCTATTCGGATTGTTGCTCCGGGAAGAGTATATCGTCCTGACACAGTCGATGCGACGCATATGTATATGTTTCACCAGCTCGAAGCCCTGGTGGTCGATGAGGGGGTTAGTATGGTCGATATGAAGACCGCCATCGAACAGTTTATCCATACCTTTTTTGGTCCCGATACACAATGGCGGTTTCGACCGAGTTTCTTCCCGTTTACCGAACCAAGCGCCGAAGTTGATTTGCTCCTGAAAGATAAGAGCGGCAAAGAAAGCTGGGTGGAGATGGGCGGTTGCGGGATGGTTGACCCGAATGTTTTTGATGCCGTCGGAATAGACAGCGAAAAATATACCGGCTGGGC
>CAZIAN010000136.1:0-10789 GCA_964537355.1 uncultured Pirellulales bacterium
GAGGATAATTTGAATTGACTTTCAAAACAAAAAAAGGTATAATAAAGGATTCAAAAGGGATATTTTGGGGGCTAAAACTACCGAAAAATAGTCGGTACCGGATGAAAATCTTTTAATGAATGAGGAAAATGATTATGGTGAAATTATCTTTTAACAAAATGACTCTGGCTTTTATTGGACTATCAACCGTATTTTGCACTTTTTGCTTAGCAAAGGCACAAGCACCGCGTGTTACGGCCGCCCGCCCGCCCGCCTCAAGGCCGACCCGTCAAAGCCCGGTCGCAGTTAAACCAGCGGAAAAACCGCCGACTATCGTTGCCAGTATCGGCAATTACACCGTCACAGACCAGGAGCTGGAAAAAAGGCTCTTGACGGAAATTCGCCCCATGAACTACGGTAATTATAACGAGGTGCCTGAGCCGGTTAATACCGACAAGGTGCTTTTGAAAATAATCGCCGAAAAAGCCGTGGTCAGCGAGGCCCGCAAAGGGGACTATCTTAAAGATGAATCATTGTCTTCATTGATCAAGCGATACAGGGACGGGCAGCTCGTGCAATTATTGCTGCAAAAACAGCTTCAGCCCCGATTAACGGTAACTGAGGCCGAAATAGAAAAGAGAATGAAGGCCGACCCCAAGCTCACACGGGCCAGAGCTGAAGCAACGATTAAAAACTTAAAAGCCCGAATGCTGTTCAGCCAGTACTACAAATATATATACCAAAAGTTTCATGCAAAAAAGCTGACTGAAAATTTTCCCAAAGTAGTGCAAATTCACCAAAGACTCTTGACTCAGCCGAAGACACCCCGCACCGGGGCATTTATCCGCATAACTCAGACAAAAGATGAATTGACGCAGGAAGAGAAAGATATCGTCCTTGTAACTTTCGACAAAGGCAAGGTGACATTGAAGGACTGGTTCGAAGCTTTATGTGAAACGGCGCCGCCGAGCCGTCCGAAGGACCTCGATACCGAAAAGGGTGTTGAAAAGCTTCTGGACAGAGCATTAACCAAGCCGCTTCTTCTGGCCGAAGCTTTACTGCTGGGAGTCGATAAGGATAAAGATTTTTTACAGAAGGTAAGAGACTACGAAGACAGCAGGCTCCTGTCTAAAGTCAGGTCCGACAAGTACAGGGAAATTAAACAACCGACAACCGAGGAGATAAAGGCCTACTTCGATAAGAACAGGGAAACTTTCAGAAAAGACAAGACACTCAAGATCGACTTAATCTGGTGCCAGGACCTTAAAACGGCCCGCCAGGTAAAGGCCGAACTGGACGACGGCAAGGATTTCGAGGCGATGAAACAGAAGTATTCTCTGGAAAAGACAACCAAGCCATATAATATTTATCCCGGTAGCGAAGGATTGTTCTGGAAGGATTTGTGGAAAGGCGACCCGAATGACGTAATCGGGCCGATAAAAGGCTTTCAACGCAGCGGTCTCAAGTGGCGAATCGTCAAAATCCTGGAAAAGAACCCCGGCTCATTAACCGAATATTCAGACAATATGGAGTCTCGCGTCAAAGAAAAAATGATGAGCGACCAGAGAGAGGCCGCATTCGAGCAATACGGCAATGAGGTTCTAAAGAAATACACCTACCAGATTTACACCGACAAAATCAAGAATATCGACCCGCTGAATA
Organism: uncultured Pirellulales bacterium; assembly: GCA_964537355.1. Lineage (GTDB taxonomy): Bacteria > Planctomycetota > Phycisphaerae > Sedimentisphaerales > Anaerobacaceae > NIOZ-UU13. Next base: position 1,642 of record CAZIAN010000136.1, read on the forward strand.
TTCCTTAAGCCTAAAACAAAACTCGCTCCTCGATTTCGCATGGAACCGAGGAGCGAGCATTTAATATCGAGTTTTAAGCAGCGGCTTTTATCTTAAAGAATACAATCAAAACCAAAATGCTCACAAAAGCAATCGCACCAGGTACCATAAAAATCTGGCGCCACTGAAACTTTTCTTCTTTTTTGAATTTGTCCATTATGAAACCGGCAAACTGTGTTCCGCAGAACAATCCAACACCTGTCGTAGCGGCAAAAAGCATCGCCTGGGCAGAGCTTTGGATATCCGGCGACGCCTGGCTGTTCACGAATATCTGTCCCACGATGACAAAGAGGACATAAGCCAGGCCATGGAAGGGCTGGGCGGCGATAATAAGAACATTCGGTTTCTGTTTTATGTATGCAAGGTACAATATAAACCAGCCGGTTGCCCCGACAATCAGGGTCCATTTTATTCCGAGTTTATCGACAAAAACTGCCATCAGGAAGAAGGTGGCTATTGCCTGTACCGCTTGAGCGATGCCCATCGAGGCGGGGACATTTTTGGCGGGGATGCCCACATCCTGCATAAACGGGGCGGTTCCCAAAAAGTAAAACTGCATAAGAGCGAAGAAAACCATCGAAACGAGAATAAAGACAAGGAAGTTGACGTCTTTGAGCATGGCCATCGCCTTGAGGATGGGCATCTCACCTGTTCCCGACGGTTCCATGGCCGGCAAGAGAACGAGGCAGCCTATTCCCATTATTATTGAAAGGACAGCAGCAAGATAGAGGCAGTCTTTTCCTTTCTCACCGGTTTTGAATATCCATCGCCAACCGGTGAGGCACCAGCCGATAAAGGCCCAGGCAATCGGGGCCCATATGAATACCTTACCCTGTTCAGCAACGTCTGATACATTTGCGAACAGCACCGCGTTGACGAGCGGCAATGTTGCGGCATAACAAATAGAGTAAAGAAACATCACTACAAAGAGACTTTTGAAGGTCGTTTTGCGCACGGCAACGAACATTAGAACCGCGCCTAACAAGTGAGCAACACCAAGGATTATTTCGGTGTTTACGTACTTATCGGCGAGCTGGCCGGACACCAACGGCATGAAGATACAAGCCAGCGGAAAGGTGGCGTAAATCCATCCGGTCTGTTTTCCGGTCATTTTGAGCGGTCCCAGAAGCCTCGCGGCCAATACGGGCATCCAGGCGGCCCAAACCGCATACTCCATAAACATCACGAAACTCAGGGCAAAATACAGTTTCCATTCCATTTTGTTCTCCTTACTCTATTTGTCCTTTATGCGTTAAATTCCAGCAGCCTCTCAGCGGCCAGTTTAATATCTCCGAACCTGTCGTTGCCGGCTTCCCGCTCGATTGCAAGAACACCGTCAAAGCCTATGTTTTCAAGAACACCTATAAAAGCCTCTGTCCCAACCTGGCCGTCACCCCAGGGAACCTCGGCGCCCCATGTGCCCGGCTCTTCCGTCTGAGTCGCATCCTTAATATGGATGTGCTTAATCCACGGCGCCAGCACAGTTACCGCCTCGATGGGACTGCCCTTGTCATAAAGAATCATATTGGCCGGGTCAAAATTAACTCCTACGGCTGGATGGTTCAGCTCTTCGAGGAAATGCCTGAGTTCTTCTGCCGTCTCCTGGCCTGTTTCCAGCAATAGCATTAAATCTTTTTCACCGGCGGCATCGGCAAAAATTGTGATGCGCTCGTAAAATTTCTCGATATATGCAGGGTCACTTTCGTCGATAAAGCCGGCGTGCGTCGAGAGGTATTTGACACCGAGCTTAACAGTTGCATCAACGGCACCGATGAAGAGCTGGCGATTTTGCTCCCAGCAGTCATCGGGCACAATTCCGCCGGTAACTTTTATGCTGTCCAGTGTCGAATAATCTTCCTGTGGAAAATCTATCATCGTGCTGCTTACCGTCCAGTTTTGTTTCTGTACGGCCGCAAGGTAATCATCTCCGTTTTCACTTACCGCGGCTCTGATACCCAAATGCACATGTTCAATTCCGATTTTACTCATCGCATCCGCCACGCCGGCAACATCTGTCTGCAGAGACCAACTGCAAATCCCTATAGGCCAATCCTTACATTTCATCGTGTTGTTCTCCAATTCAAATTTTTTGTTGTGCTTATTTAATCGCGACCTTTTCCATTTTTCTTACCGATTCCTTTTCCGCCGCTACGATTTTCACGGAATCGCGTGACTGCTCCAGAGTCGTTATTTCCTCGACCTTCTCTCCACTTATGGCTTTAGCAAAATGCTCTATTTCCAGGAGCCAGCCATCTCCTTTTTGGACTTCGGGAGTAATAATCTCTCCTTCGGCGGGACATAGCTTAAACATCGGCTCACGTGTCAAATCATAAACAAGGGTGGCTTTAGCCAATACAATGTTAAAGCTCATTTCGAAACCGAAGGTCGGTGTCATAGCCCAGCCGCCCTCTGCGGTTATCACCTTGTTATCATCGTAAAGATATTGTGAAACTATGTGAATCAGTCCTCCCTTGGCATCTTTTGCGGCAAAACTGGAAACGGCATTCGGTATCCCGAAGAGATACTGCACAAAATCCGTATCGTGGATATGCAGATCCAGGGCCATTCCTCCGCTTCTTTCTTCGTCCAGGAACCAATTATCGATGCTCCAGGTTGGGGCAGAGCCCAGACGTTGAAACATTGCAGCAATGACTCTTCCGTACTCGCCGCTGTCGATTATCTCCTTTGCCTTGGCGTACTCAGGCCAAAATCGTACGCAGTGCCCGATTTGCATTATTTTACCGCTGCGTTTTGCTTCAGCAATCATCCGCTCGCAGTCTTCGACATTAAGCGCCATGGGCTTCTCACAGAAAACGTTAACTCCGGCCTTCAATGCTTTTATCGAACAATCGGCGTGCAAACAGGTCGGCAGTGTAATCGAAACGGCATCGAGTTCGGCAGTATTGAGCATCTGGTCTAAATCCGTGAATAACTGTAAACTGCTGAAATCAACCGCCTCATCCGTGTCACCGATATTACCCACCGCTCTTTTAGTATCTTCTTCGATGTTGGGATTCACATCGCAGATCGCCGTTACCTGTGCACCCTCCAGGGCCTTCCAGCACTTGTAGTGCGTTTGCCCCATAAATCCGAAACCAACTATGCCTACTTTCAGCATCTTTGTAATCCTCCAATATTTTTTACCTAATGCGGACCAATCAAATCTTTACTCGATCCGTAACGGCAACAATCCGCTAATATTTTTTACTGATTCAGCATTTTATCAGAACCAGTTATGTACTCAAGCACATTTCTATAAATTTTTGAAGGATAAACTTTACTTAAGCGACCACTTTTGCAGTAAATGATTAATATTCCGGATGCGGACATTAAAAGGCGGGTGGGAAGAAAAATAACCGCCAAGGTCGAATTGGCCGGTCGACTTGCTCAGTTTGGCCAGGCGCGAAAGCAACCGAACACAAGCCTGAGGGTCATACCCGGCGGCGGCAACAAGACGCACTCCAAGCTTATCGGCATCAGACTCCATATCCTGGGAATAAGCGCTTTCAAGAAACTGCACACCGACCTTCCGCACCCAGCCGGAAAGAGCGCCGCGGACGGGTGCGGCCCGGGATGCAGCGGCAATTGCCGAGTTGCTGATAATACGGTTCATAGCATGGCCACGAATGACATGGCCCATCTCATGTGCAAGGATAAATGCAACTTCGTCCTGATTGTATTGACACAGCTCCAGGAGCGAATGGGTAACAAAGATGAATCCACCCGGCAGAGCGAAGGCATTAGGTTCGTCACCCTTGACGGTTTCAAAATTGAATTTACGAGACCTGTTGACAACGCAGGCAGTCAAACGGCGAGATGTTTCGTTCAGTATTTTTTCGGCCTGTGGCTGGCAGTCAATTTCCATTTGGCTCATGACTTCACGAGCGAGGTCCCGGCCAACCTCATACTCTACTTTTATAGCGTCGGCTTCCGAGCCTGCAATTGACTGCCAGAACCATTTGACCTTGCGGACTTTCGGCCCTACTTTTCTGCCTAAACTGTAAAACAGACCACTCATTTCGTCAGGTCTCCTTAATCAGACCCCCATATCTTGCTTCGCAAGAAGCAATTGGGGCCGGATTCATACTAAAGACGGGTTTAACTTTGTAATAAACATCGACAGATTTCCCGCACACTCAACCGTTTACCGTACATAAGAATACCCGTTCGGAAAATTTTGGCGGCGGCCCATATCGCTATAAGGACGGTTACGGCCAAAAGGATTATGGATGCTATTATCTCAACTATCCAAATGTCAGAGCCGGAAGAAAGCCGCAGTACCATTACCAGCGGTGTCAAAGGCGGAATGAACGAGAATATCCGTGACATTAAGCCATTCGGATCCTGGACAACTTTGAACCAGGACAATAAAGGAATTATAAAAATCATAGTCATCGGCATCATCAGACTTTGGGTTTCCTTGATTGTGTTGCAAACTGAACCTGCCGCTGCCAGGATTGAGCTGACTAAAAGAAAGCCAAGGATATAATAGATTGCAAAATATATTACGAGTTCGCCGGTGACATCAATGTTGAGATTTTGCGAGCGAGCAGTCAGAAATGCCGCGCCGGCCCACAAACTTATGAGCGTTAAGCCTGTGCCGGCTAATCCTAAAATCTTGCCCGCCATTAATTCCAACGGACTAACCGCCGAAAGCAAGACTTCAATAACACGTGAATTCTTTTCTTCGATAACACTACTAACCATCTGCTGGCCCGAACTGATGATTCCCAAAAACATCAAATACATAAAAAAGAAGGGAACCATCATCTTCAAAACACTGTCAGTCTTACTCTGAATGCGGTCCTGACCTTCAGCGGAGCCGATTTCCACACGCTCAATCGGAACATTTCCGAGTTTTTCCAGAAGTTCCCGAGAGAGGTTCTGCATTTTGTATCGCTGATTGATAACAGCCCTGCGGAAACGGTACTCGATAGTCGAGAATATATCTATGTTGCTGGCTTTCTGTTTATAGGTGTAGAAATGTATTTTTCCGGAACCTTCCAGGACATCTCTGTCCAGAACAACATAAACATCCACCTGTCCCTGTCGCAGTTTATTTCTTGCCTGTTCTTCAAGGGCATCCGATTCCTGCCGGGTATCGAGCTGTTGAAGCTGAATCTGTCTTTTGGGATTTTCCTGATTATGATTGTCAAATGAAGCTTTTATCTCAGCATCAAGCTCATTCGATATATTGTTGAATGCTACTTTTACCGGCGGCTGCGGTCCCATTTTGTCGCGAGACATTCGGCTTGTGAAAAAAATAATCGCACCGATAATAAACGGGACCATCACAATACCGAGGAGGAATGCCTTAGTCTTGACCGTTTCTATATATTCGCGCTGGGCAATTTTAAGAATTTTCCGCATTGCTTGTTCCAACCAAATCAATAAAGATTTCATGCAGGGAAGGCACCTTAACTTCGAATCTCTGCACTCGCAGCCGCTCTACCAAAGCTTGTAACAACTGCTGAGTATCTGCATTGCCGGCCAAAGTAATCTCGAAGTTATGGCCATCAGATTCCACCGCTTTTACTATAGGAAGCTTCTCGATAAAATCCGTATCACCTTCAAGCTCTGTGCTGACAATATGTGAGGAGCGCCTGGACCTGATATTAGCCAGGCTATCATCCAGTATGGCCCGGCCTTTGTTTATCAGAAGGATCGAATCGCAGAGCTTTTCGGCCTCGTGCATCACATGAGTTGAGAAGATGATGGTTTTGCCTTCATCACGAATTTCAAGCATAATGGCTTTTATCAAGTCCGTGTTCAGTGGGTCGAGCCCTGCAAAAGGCTCGTCAAGTATCAGCAGCTCCGGCTCGTTAATCGCAGTGACGGCAAACTGCAGTTTTTGATGCATTCCTCTTGAAAGCTCCTCGACCTTTTTAGTCGCCCAATCCGTCAGCTCTACACGCTGAAGCCACTTGCTGACCCGGCCTGATAGTTCATTTCCGCTAAGGCCCTTGATTGCGCCGAAGAAAGAAAGTACCTTGGCAACTGTCATCCTTCGGTAGAGACCACGTTCCTCAGGCATATAGCCGATACGAGCTTTTGCCTGCTCGACCGAGGAGCCCCCGAATATCCTGATCTGGCCGCTGTCAGGGCGGATGATGTTCATAATCATACGCAGTGTGGTGGTCTTGCCGGCACCGTTGGGCCCGAGAAATCCATATACAGAAGCCTGGGGGACAGTAACACTCAGATTGTTCACCGCCCGGACTTCACCGAAGGACTTCTGTAAACTGTTCAGTAAAACTGCATCCATATCCGGTTATCTTTCACATAGCTCCAAATTAGGCATAAAACAGTAACGACAGACTTTATGAGCTTATGAGGGATCGAATGAGCCCGGATTAGCCAATGGCTGTTTAGCTTGTATATGCCAGTCGTTAAGGATTATGCAGAGCAATACCACTTAATCCTTTTATGCCGTCAAAAAACCATTTGTACGCAGATTGTAAGCTATGAGCAAGCAGGGAATCAAGCAGAAACTTCACGCAAAACAATAACCTGCGTACATTACCCTTTTTCCGAAGCTGTTTTTTAAAAAAATAGAATATTCATAAATTTTTCTTGAATTTTCTTAACAAATTTGATACGCTGTTAACACTCAGTGTGGCAACTGAGGAGGAACAACATGAGGAGTCCCTGTGTTTATCGATTGGCAGAGTATAGCTTTTAGGCGGTATTTCTGTGAGCTTTTTTTTAAGGAGGAAGCACTTATGAAAAAGTTGAACACACATTCAATACTTTCATCATTAATCATCTTCGTACTAATCTTGACCTTTGCAGCAGAGCGGTCTGCAACTGCACAAGACGGTTCTGCGCTTGAAATCGACGAATTCATCTCTTCGGTCGAGATTGAGTTAGGTGGTGAGTCAATACAATTGAGCGGACCATTGACTCTGCATGTCCATTTTGAGAGTCAGCATGAGGGAGATGCAAATGATGATGACAAAGACGGTCTGGATGAAGTGTCGACAGAGATAGTAGCAATGGAACTGAAGGGGTCAAGCCCCTCGCTGGGTGAAGTACTCCTTCGTGTCAATCCCAATGTTCCATCGTTGGGACAGATAACAGAACAGGTTAACAACACGCCGGGCATGCTGGACCTTCCGCCATTCACATCAAGCGGCGTAGCTGACAGCTTCTTCGATGTGTTTTTTGAAATCGAGCTTCCCAGCGCCGGGGAATCTTATACAACACTTGACCCGACGCGTCTGAGGGGCGTGGTTACACACAAGCCCGCGGCACCCTGTGACTCCTTTGAGAGCCAGGACGAGATTGAGATTTTTGACGCCAATGGCAATGCAACCGGTTACTTCTTAAGGGTAAGAAGATTAGAACGCTTATGCGATGACGAATGCGACTGGAATCCTGATGATGCGCATAAGATGCACTGGCCGCAACTGCCTGACCTCGGTACTTCGGGTGTGGATGTAGATATGTCTCAGTTTTTCTTTGCGGATGATTTCAGGTGTACGGCTTCCGGCTCAGTCGATGATATTCATTTCTGGGGCTCGTTCCGTGATGATGTATTGCCTCCGAATGGACCGGACAGTATGATATTTGAAATCACCATTTATTCGGACATCCCGGCAACAGAAAATAGTTGGAGCATGCCGGGAGATTTGCTCTGGAGCAAAACATTCCGCCCTGGTGAGTATTCAATTCGCAAGCTTGATGACAGCCCGGAGGGCTGGTATGACCCGGCGAAAGAGCTTTATTTACCTGACAATCACATGCAGGCCTATCAGTATAACTTCTGTATCAAAGAAGATGCCTTCATTCAGCAGGAAGGAACTATCTACTGGCTTAGCGTTAAGGAAATCAGACCTGATGATGCAGATTATAGATTCGGATGGAAAACAACTATTCATGAACTCAGATGGAATGACGCGGCCGTTTTCTTCTTTGATGAAAAGCTTGTTTCATTCCCGATGAAGTACCCTAAAGGGCATGAGTACGTGGGGGAATCACTTGATCTGGCATTCGTCATTACCGGTGGTGAACAAGGCCCAGAAGGCCCAGGGGAACACGACCTTGGTGATGCGCCGGACAGCTCCAATAGCTCACCCGGGCAATCCATGCTGGCATATCCGAGCGGAGTTATAGGAAACTACCCGACGGTTTACGAGATCGGCTCACCTCCATACGGCCCGATTCACTGGCTTCCTCGTGACTGGGTATATCTTGGTGAGATTGTCACTAATGAAACAGAGGCGGATATCGGGTATGACGAGGATATTAAGAACAATCTCGTTCCGGCCGATGATTTATCCGACCTGGACGGTGGGGATGATAGTGTCAGGCTCACACTGCTTCTGCCTGACTGCCAAAAGGCTACGTTCGAATTCATGGTGACCTTTGTCAACCCTCTCCCTACAGACAATCCTGCTTATGTAAATGTGTGGTTCGACTGGAATCGTGACGGTGACTGGGACGATACAGTGGAATGTCCTGACGGCACTGCTGTACCGGAATGGGCGGTTCAGAACTCGACAATTGTTAATAACTTTGCCGGCTCTGCTGTTCTTACTACACCTACATTCATATGCTGGCACCCACCAACTGATGCAGAACTGGATCCAATATGGATGCGAATAACAATATCGCTGCAACCGTGGCAGAGTGCTGTGGGCGGTGTTATGCACGGTGGTGCCGGACCGGCCGGTGGGTATAACTATGGAGAGACTGAGGACTACCTGATTTATCCAAGAAGAGAAGGCGAGCCGCTAAAATACGACTGGGGTGATGCTCCGACCGGAACGGTCGCGGCAGGTTACCCGACGCTTGCTGTTACCGACGGCGCCAACCACGCGATTGCCGGTCCGTGGCTTGGTGATAAAAACGATCGGCCCGACAGCGAGCCGGACGGCCAGCCGGACACCAATGCCCTCGGGGACGACAATGCTGTCAACGATGATGAAGACGGGGTAACTATTCCCACTTTGATTCCGGGCCAGCCGGCTAATATAATGGTTGAGGTCAGCGGCGGCGGCGGTATTGTCCAGGGATGGATTGACTTTAACAAAGATATGACCTGGGACGCATCTGAAAAGATATATGACGGTTTCCTGCCTACCGGCAGCCATACGATATCGATTTC
>CAZIAN010000137.1:0-10766 GCA_964537355.1 uncultured Pirellulales bacterium
ATTCGCGTGCCTTCCGGCGGTCTGTCGCAAGGTCATACTTTCGGGCTTTGAGGTACTTTTCCTCTAAAGTAAGCTGCTCATCAGGTTTCGTCATTAACTTAGAAGCCTCAGGTGGAGAAATCTTAGGAATGGGTAAAGGCGTAGTGAAGGAAGCAAGAACCTGCCCTTTTTTAGTCTTGATTGTTATGTCAACCGGCGAGCGTGGAGCAGAGAAAAGCGTCAGTGTTTGTTGACTCTCAGGTGTAAGGTTTATTGTTTTTCTGAGAAGTTTTCGAGATCCCTGAGAAAAGGTGCAGACAGCCCCGGAGAAATTACTCGTTGCAAGTATATACAATTGAAGCTTTTCATCTTCACGGGCAGTTTGAATGGCTATGTCCTTCGTTGCATATTCGAAACCGTCGGCGAGTCCGTGCACAGGATACCAATATTCCTGCCATGAGACTTCTGTTCTCGGCAGCAACATACCGTAATCAGATTGAGTCGGTAGTGGTCCGCTCTGGACCTCAATATACGGGCCGTCATTATCGGTCAGGTTCTTTTGACTTACCAGACCAAAATCCCAGGTCCCCCATGTCCAAGCTTTTTTGCCACTTACTTCATGGTGGTCGGCCACCTGCACAATACCACGATCCATATCCACATCGTAAGCTCCAAAGAAATCAAACACACAGTCAACAGAAAAAACCGAAGAATAGATTTCATAGTTCTTCAGCCAGGACATATCCTTACCTTTATGTATAGGCCAGGAAAAGAATTTAACACCGTAATGGTCTGTGCCAAGAGTCATAGGATATATAAAGCGGGTTCCTTCCCGGCATGGAAAAGCAGTGCAGTTCCAGAAATAGTATGGACTTATCGCGTCCATGGGATTAAAAATGCGAATTTTCTCATCCAGATAGGCCTTACCTGGGTGCAAAGTCACCCGCACGGTCCATTGCGTTCGCAGGCTCTTTTCCAGATTATTAACTTCAATGTAAACCGAACCGTCTAAATTTCGCCCGATAAGTGCATCAACCGGTGAGACGATCGTTACAGTGTGAACCTGTGGCCCAGCGTTCCATTCGACACCCCCACTTATAAAAGCCCCGCGCATTGCTATCATACTTGGTTTGATAACGTTATTGAGGTGAAACATCTCCTTGCCTTCAGTTTTATCGAATACCGAATGCAGACGACCACCTAACTCAGGAAGGCAGGTAACTTTCAAATATTCGTTTTCAAGAAAGAGGGCTTTGTAAGTTCGGTCTGCTTTGGTTCTAAAAAGATGGTCCTGCATCGTATAAGGATAGATGATAGAACCTTTAACTGTGGTCGAGAATTTCACCTTACCTTCAAGGGCCCAGAACTTGGGATTAACATCTTCCGACCATCCATAGGTGGGAATCGTTATAGTACCCTCCCACGCTCTTGTCTTTGCCCAGCTCTGACTCGGAAGCATTAAAGTTAAGCCGGTGGAAAGTAGAATTAAACAAAAATGTTTTAAAAGATTTCTCATAATTATCACCTCACATTTACCTATCAAATATGAATCAGCACTTATGTTATTGAAATACTTCACATCCTGAAAGTCTATAATTTAATTATCTTTGACTGCAAAATCAACTCGCCGGATCCAAACTCGACCCCTTGCAGGAATGAACAAGTCCAGTGATACAGTACTTTTAGAATTAGCTGTTCGGGCGGAGATTGGCTTTTTAGTAAACCCGTCGATAAATCGATGAGATTTATTGTTCTGAATCTGAATGGTAACAGCAACTTTCACCTCTTCATTGTTGAAGTTTTGGACAACACAATTCTCATCGTCAAAAGGATGGATGGTAACACAAGCCGGACCATCAAGAACAGGAATCAAAGGTTTGGGCGTAATAGTCTTGTTATTCTCTGTTATCATACGATTTCCGAATATAGCACGAAATGAGGAAAGCGCCGATCCCTCCATATCGAGCAGGCCCAGCGGCCGAGGACAGAGCAAAACCTCCCCTACGGCATCAAAGTCGGCCTGATTGTAGGTATGTGTGTTTAGCAGCGCAATACGCCCCTCTGGCGTTTCATTCACAGAAAGAAGTGCAAGCTGTTTACCTCCGGCGGTGCACACTATTTCTTTCGACATGAGTCCGGCTTCTATAGGTGACTCTAAATTAATCATCGCATCCGTATTTTCGAAATTCTGAGTCTTCGGTGAAAATGACAATAGCCGGGCACGAATCGGCTCTGATTTTATCTTCGGGCTGATTCCAGCAATACGCTTAAGCTTATCCGAGTCGGGTGATACAATTAAAAGACTTGTGGTGATTATGAGATAAGCGCCTTTGGCACGGGCCTTGTTTATATGATTGAGAAGATATGGATCTGAAACCGCCTGTGCAGGCAGAAAGATAACCGGTGCACTTTCAGGAAACTTGTGCACCGGAACGAGGGGAATGCCGAGCATTCCCAAAAAGTCCATGATATACATATCACCTCCGGGGTCGCTGTTGGGAGGCTTGTAGGCAGGGATGCCGATCACAGGATGTTCGCGGACAAAAGCGGCCAGTTCGGCAAGCTGGTCGAACTCGGCTATTACCTTTTCATGGTCAGGGTGATCTTGCATAATATTGTTGAAGTTAAAGAAGACAAGCTCCGGCGCACCTGCAAGCACACTCATGTAGGCCTGGTCGAGGAAATCATATTCGAGACAGTCACCATGGTCAAACCAGGCACCACCAATCTTGTCGCCGGCGATGTCGGCAAGCCAGCGATAATTGACAAATCCTTCATAGGGCTGTACAAAACCAAATCGCTGTGTGTTGCGGCCGCGAGTCTCCGTACCAACCCAGACTTTATCGAAGATTTTAGGAAACGTCTCGGTGTCATAACCAAAAAGATGGAACCGGTCGTACCACTGGGGATATTTGACTATCATGGTGATATTTGGATTGACCTGCCTTGCAGGTTCGACAAAGATCGATTTAGCCATTTCGCTAAGCAAAGCACACCGATATTCACCCCAGGAAAGGCTGCCTTTGGCAGCCTTAGATTCATCGCTTACGTCACCTGTGCAGAGAAAATCATCTACGATAAAAGTATCAAAGATACCCGCCGCCGTTCGGATGACTTTCTCGATATCGCGCTGGGTCTTTTTATTTTGCCAGTTGAACCAGCCAAGGGGGCCTTGTTGGCGCACGCCAAAATCACCACCGGGCACTGTGGCGATACCTCCGACTACATCGATATTTTTCCCCCGGAGCCAGTTGCGTACAAATATCAGGTGTTTGGGCGACACAACATGACCGCCACGATAGACTTCGATGTAAAGTTTAGTAATTCCCATGCGCTGGATAGTGTCCCATGCGCGATCGCGAACGGCCTCATCGGTAGCAAGCTGTTCGACATGCCGCGATGTTGCGTAAGAGCCCAAACGCAGATCTCCCATCCGTGCCCGGGCATTTTCAAGTTGGCTTCGAGCGGTACAATAACCAGATATGTTCATTACCAAAAGCGCTATAGCACTAACCAAAGCAGCCGGTTTCATAAGCCCGCCTCCCGTATTTCAATATGCGTTCAATGTTTTCTCGTTTCCCTGGTTTAATTTCAGTTTCGGTTCTTCATTACCAAACTGCTGTTATCTTAGTAGCCGAGCAGTCAAAAAGCCAGCCAAAAGCACATAAATCAGTGGTTCTAAATATCCTTTTTATCGCTTTGATTCCGCCCTCTGGATTTAGGGCAAAGAAAGCCGAATTGATTGCGCCCAAGTTTATCCTATAAATTACCCCGAGGTATGTTAAAATACAAGTCTTGAACGAACTCTAAAATATTTTGAACAGGTAATTAAGATGCCATTAACCAAACAAAAATCAGAATCATTAACAAAGTTCAATACTTACATTAAACTTGGAATTTTTCTATGTGTGGTGTTGTTAGGATTAGCCGGCAATGTTTTATCTGTAAATGCCTCACAACCGGCACATGGGATTAAGCCGATCCAGCTACATCCAGATAATCCCCACTACTTTCTATGGCGCGGCAAGCCAACAGTTTTGATAACGTCCGGCGAACATTACGGGGCAGCGCTAAATCGAGCCTTCGATTACAAGAAGTATCTTAAAACTCTTGAATCGTATGGTTTTAATCTGACTCGAACATTCAGCGGGGCGTACTGCGAACCTATCGGGGCATTTAAGATTCAGAACAATACTTTAGCTCCGGCAAAAGATCAACTGATATGCCCCTGGGCCCGAAGCAATATACCTGGTTATGCAAATGGCGGTAATAAGTTCGACCTTACAAAGTGGGACAACACTTACTTCAAACGGTTGCGAAACTTCGCTAAGGAAGCGGGCAAACGCGGCGTTGTGGTTGAACTAGTATTATTTTGCCCATTTTACAAAGACGATATGTGGAAACTCAGCCCTATGAATGCCGTCAATAATATTAACGACATCGGCAAAATGGAACGCACTGAGGTTTACACGCTAAATTATCCCAGGCTGCTTGCTGTACAGGATTCAATGGTACGCAGGATCGTGAAAGAATTAAGGAACTTCGATAACGTCTATTATGAAATCTGCAACGAGCCGTACTTCGGCGGTGTAACGCTTGAATGGCAAATGCACATCTCTGAGACCATAGTCAAGGCCGAAGCAAAGTTCAAAACAAAACACTTAATTGCTCAGAATATTGCCAACAAATCCGAGAAAGTGGTCAAGCCGAATCCGAATGTTTCGATTTTCAATTTTCATTATGCCAAACCGCCAAAGACCGTAACAGAAAACTATGGCTTAAATAAAGTAATCGGTGACGACGAGACGGGCTTTGCAGGCAGCGAACCCAAACCGTATCGGCTCGAAGGCTGGGACTTTATCATCGCAGGCGGTGCAGTCTATGATAATCTCGACTATTCGTTCACAGTTGGTCACGAAGATGGAACAGCAGAAATCAATGCTCCGGGCGGCGGTGGATCGGCGTTACATAAGCAACTGGAGATTCTCAAAGATTTTATCAACGGTTTCGATTTTATCAAAATGAAGCCGGACAATTCGGTTATCAAAGGTGGAATTCCGGATAAGGCAACCGCACGGGCATTGGCCCATGCTGGTCGTTCTTATGCTATTTACATCAATGGAGGTAATGAAGTAAAACTAATCGTGGAGTTACCCAAAGGAACTTACAGAGCAGAATGGGTGAATACAAAAACGGGAAGGATTGATAAGACCGAGACGTTTCAACATGGCAACGGGAATCGGACACTGTCTTCCTCTAAATATATTGACGATATCGCTCTGCGGATTCGGCTATTACCATAAAGTGGGTGATTACATTATTTATCGAAGAAAAACTACAAACACGACAAAAAGTAGAGGTTTTCACTATGCAGCTAAATAGAGCAATAATTGCAGTTCTCTTAGCAACTATAATTCCGGCCAATGTCAACGCTCAACAGCCAGACTTGGATGACATATCAGCATATTATGGATTCGGAGAAATAGAGATAATCAAATTAGACTGGGGGATAACAAACTTAACGGTCGCTGACTTTAATGGTGACGGTCGAAATGATATTGCAGTCGTAAACAACACAAAGGCCAAGATAGAGCTGCTGATTCAAAAAGAAACTGTCGGGCCCGGTGAAACAGACGTTGCTGTTGATCTTAATGATATTGATGTAAATACAATCACCCCCCTTACTCGCTTTGACAAACAGAGTATAGCGGTTTCAGAAAAAGTATATAGCCTTGTTTGTGGTGATTTGAATTCAGATGGAATGACGGATTTGGCTTTTTATGGTGAGCCTAAGGGACTGTATGTGTTATTACAAAAGGCCGACACAGCCACAACGGACCCACAGGGAGCATCAATAAAACCATTGAGCTGGCGAACAAAAAAGAGATTTGAGATTGATGATGGTCTGCTAACTTCCAATATATTGGCATGCACAGATCTAAATAATGATGGTGCTGATGACCTGGCTCTGGCCGGCCGCGATGGTGTTTATATTGTTGTGCAAAAAGAAACCGGCTTATTGGCTGAACCAGTAAAATATCCGACATTTACACAAACATTAAGCCTCAAAACCGGTGACCTGAACGGTGATAATATAAATGATCTTATACTTATGACGAATGATATGGAAAAACCGATCCATGTTCGATTCGGCCTTAAAACGGGACAATTAGGTCCACAAGTACGATTCTTTATTGAAAGACCGTTCACCTTTAAGATTCATAACATCGATAATATACCGGGTGATGAAATACTGACTGTTGACGGCAGGAGCGGACGGTTAATCTGTTACAAATTTTCCTTAGAAAACCAGAAAGATGCCGACTGGCCGATCCTTTTTTATCCTCTTTCTTCAGGCGAGGCGGACACAACACGCGATTTGGTAGTCGGCGATTTCGACGGAGACGGCCTTTCTGATATCACAATTAGCGACCCAGGTGCAGCGGAGCTTATTTTCTACAAACAAACACCCAAAATTGGACTTGCTGAGCCGGTTAGATTTCCAGCTTTTACAGATATCACGAGCTTATCTGCGACCGATATTGACGGTGACGGGAAAACCGAATTGGGTGTCTTAAGCATTAAGGAAAAAGTAGTCGGTATAACTAAGTTCGAAGACGATAGACTATCATTTCCGCAGCCTGTCGATTTAACAGGTCAGCCGGTGGCGATGGAGCTGGCTGATGTTGATAATGACGGCAACGTGGATTGCCTTTATATATCGATAGACGATAGCGATATTAGAAGCCTAAGAACTATCTATAATCTCGCAGCAAAAGAGAAACGACGAATCGACTTGACAAGAGTTACAGTCAGAAAGCCTAATATTTTCGAAAACGTGGATGAAAACGAGTCTGCTTTAGAGCTTAAGAAGCTCACCTCCAACCCTGACGGCTTGAAAGTGCTCGATGTTGACCAGGACGGTTTACAGGATGTTCTGATATTCGTCAGCTATGAGCTTCCAATATTAGTTCGCCAGGTACGAAAAAGACAATTTATAATAGTTGACTCGCCGAAAGCTTTTTCCAGTCTGATTAAAGATGCGTCTCTGCGTTCAACAGCTATGGCCAATGTGGATGGCAAGTCGGGTCAAGAGCTTTTAGTAGCACAAAAGAACTTCGCAAGAAGTCTGGTTTTCTCAGAGGGCCAAAACTGGAGTATTATCGACCAATACAATGCCAAGAACACAGAGAACCAAATATCGACTGTGGCAGCTTTTAATATTTACGGTGAGTGCCTGGAAACCGGACCTGCCATTTTACTGCTGGACGGTAGAAAAGGACAGCTTCAAATACTTAAAGCCAGTGATGACAAAACCTATCGGGTTGAGAAAGAATTAGATGTCGGCAGATGGAATGATGCTTTACATCTCAAAATGCTTTTTGCACAGCTTACAGGCAACCACGCCTATACTCTTCTGCTGTTTGACAGTGGGAAGTATGCACTTATAACTCCACCCAGCGGCAGCAATATCACGCAGCATTTGGAACAATTGTTCAGCTACGAGACAAAAATAAAAGACGGGATATACGGCAACCTTACTGCAGGAGATATAAACAAAGATTCCAGAACCGATATTATTATGGTAGAATACAGGAATAATCACATTGAATTACTTGCCTTGGATACTGGTTTCAAGCCGATTCCGGCGATGCGCTTTAAGATATTCGAGCAGAAAGATTACCGCGATAGTAAGGGGCTTCCCAAGTCCATGGTTGAGCCGCGAGAGCTAAAGGTCGTTGACATCACAAGCGACGGCAAAGATGATTTAGTAACTATTGTCCACGACCGTATCATTATTTATCCTCAAGATTAGCCAAAAATTCTTTGCATTTTGCTTGTTAGCGGGTAGCCTTAATTAATAAAATAGAAAGTGGCTTTTTTAGGAGCGGAGCAAATGGAAGGTCCTTTCATGCTTTTAATTCTGTTGGGCATCGCTTGTCTGGTAAGTGGTCCAATTGCATTAATCATCAGCATTATCGCTTTGAATAAGACAAAAGAGATATATCGTCAGCTACTACTGAGGAAAGCAGAAAAACCAATCAGAGAAGAAGAGGTCGCAAGGCCGGTGATTAGTGAGAAGCCGATTGAGGTAACGAAAGAGAAGCGACCAGCAGAAACGGTTAGGGCAGCGGAAATTGAAGTGCCTAAAATAATCGGGCAAGATATTTTCAAAGCTGCCGCTGAACGAATTAAAGAAAAAAGAGTTTCCGGTCGAGAAACTATTTCTCTTGAACAGCGGATTGGTACGCGATGGATACTTATTGCAGGCATCATTACGGTAATCTTCGCAGCAGGCTTTTTCCTTAAATACGCTTACGACACTAATCTAATAGGGCCTTTGGGTAGAGTGGTTATAGTTGCAATCTCGGGCCTTGTTGCACTGGTGTTTGGAGAGATAACACGGAGACGAGGATATGGAATCGTTGCCAAGGGTGTAACAGCATTGGGCTTTGCGATACTTTATGCAGCAGTTTTCTCAGCTTACCGATTTTACGGATTGATCGGTTCGACACCTGCTTTTGTCCTTTCAATACTTGTTACAACAGCAGCAATGCTTTATGCGGTGAGCATGAATGAGATTGTGGTTGCCTTTTTGTCTTTGCTCGGCGGTTTTTTGACGCCGGTGTTAGTCTCAACGGGAGAAAATCTTCCGACACCTTTGTTCATTTACGTCCTGATTTTAGGTCTTGGCGCAATGCTTTGCGCATACTACCGCAAGTGGCGGGCCATAAACATTCTTGCTTTCGCCGGAACATTTCTGCTCTACATAGGATGGTTTGAGAAGTTTTACCGGCCCACGATTCGGTCTGCCGTGGGAATGCCGGAACAGATGGCAATCGCATTGACATGGCTTACCATCTTTTTCACAATTTACCTTGTATTGCCGTTACTTTACGAATTGATAAAAAAAGTCAAAGCCAAAGAGGAAGATATCTTGCTCGTTCTTGCCAATTCAACGGTTGTGTTTTATTACCTGTGGATTATTTTGTTTGAAAAATATCGTACGTCCCTCGCCTTTTGTGCTCTGGCGCTTTGTGCTGCACATTTGGTTATGATGACAGTAGTTACAAGGCGAAACAAAGACGACTTGAATTTACGACTGGCTCTTCTGGTGATTGGACTTTTTTTCCTGACCATTGCAGTGCCTCTCTACCTGAAGATGTACGCGATAGCAATGGCCTGGGCAGTGGAAGGCATTATCCTGGCAGTAATCGGACTGCGGTATCGCAGCCACTGGACACAGGCAGGCGGGGCTATTGCGCTTTTATTAAGTTTCGGTCAACTGCTAAGACAGTTACCGATGCATACCGGAGCATTCAACCTCGTCTTCAATCCTGCTTTTGGCACATGGTGTTTTGTGGCAGGCGCGTTGCTCGTGTGTCATATCATATACAGAACGACTTCAGAATTACCAGAAGATCAGCGAGGACCAATCACACAAGTTCTGTATGCGGCCATAACGCTTTTGTTAATGGCGACAATAACTATGGAGTGGTATTGGCATTGTGATTACAATATTGCGAACAGCGCAATCGGGAACAATCACTTTCTTAAGGGGATGGTAATAATATTCACGGGATTCCCATTGCTGCTCCTTGTTCGGCCTATCTGTCCAAAAGGGATTTTGTGCAGGATTCTGGCAATGATTTTAGCGGGAGCGGGGGCGATTTTCACGATGCTGGTGTTCAGTGAGTTTTATAGCAGCAGCTTTGTGATTTTCGCAAACCTTGAATTTGGAACAGTCCTTTTGTTTATTGCGGCTCTTCTTGCATCAGGCTGGCAGCTTAGTAAAGAACGTGAACAGAACAAGTACAATCAGATGTTTGCAACAGCGTTTGTACTGGCAGGGATATTTGTGCTGTGGGTGTTGCTAACCGAAGAAATATATCTGTATTGGTATTGCCGGAACAGGTACGCGGAAAAAATTGCTAACTGGAAGTTCTTATCGCATATGTATATATCGGTAATGTGGGCTGTTTATGGTGCGGCTTTAATGACAGCCGGCTTCTGGAGAAAGAAGAAAATACTTCGATATATTGCAATTGGATTGTTTGCCCTGCTATTGGTAAAGGTGTTTATTCTGGATACAAAGACTGTGAAGAGTGTATACAGAATCGCTGCGTTTTTAGCTACGGGAATTACTTTAGTGGGAGTATCTTATCTCTATCAATTTTTAAGAAAAAAGGGTTTTTTCGAACCAATACTGGGTGAGGAGAACGTGAATAAGTAATTGATTGCGAGGTATAAGATGATAAGAACAAGAATTGTAATCACAGTCACAGCTTTGATGCTAACCAGCGTAGTCAATAGTGTTTGTGCAATTGAACTGACCGAGTGGAAATATAAGGCTGATGTTACCATTGCAGAAGGTACCGGCGAGTACTGTAAATTAATGCTAACACCTGAAGTTTACAATGACGCAAGGCCTGATTTGGGAGATATTCGACTTGTTAACACCTCCGGCGAACAGGTTCCTTACGTGCTGGTCAGGCCAAAAGACATTACGGAGAGTCAAAAGTATGAGCCGGATGTAATCAACCGCTCTACAAATACTGACATAGCAACTATGGTGACGCTGGACTTCGGAAAAAAGACAGTGAAGAATTCCATTGAGGTTATAACTAAAGGGAATAACTTCAGGCGAGCCGTTAAAGTTGGGGGCTCCAACGATAATATTGAATTCTTTACATTAGTTGAGCAAGCGTACATTTTTGCAGTTACTTACAATAGACGATTTGAGCAGATTGATTTACCGAAGAATGATTACCGTTATTTGCGGATCA
>CAZIAN010000138.1:0-10721 GCA_964537355.1 uncultured Pirellulales bacterium
TGTGGATACAGTTTAAGATGGTGCTTATCGTAGTTGCGTTTTCTTTTGTCGTCGGTGGTGTTCTTCTCAAATTTGTGGATGTGGTAATGAAGCTCAGAGTAAGCGAACACGAAGAGCGTATTGGTCTTGATCTGACGCAGCATCGAGAGGGTGCATACACGCTGATTAATTAATATAGAAAGGACAAGACTTTTATGAAATACATAATCAGTATTATTCAACCTGACCGTCTTGATGATGTGCTTAAGAGATTAACGGACAAGGAGATACACTTAGTGACGGTTTCGAGCGTTATTGGCAGAGGCCGGCAGCAGGGAGTGGCAGAAGTATATAGAAGTCATAAGGAGCCTGGAAGCCTCCTGAAGAAGATAAAGTTGGAGATTGCGATTAATGATGAATATGTAGAACAAACTGTCGATGCTATTAGGGGGGGCGCAATATCCGGCAATATCGGTGATGGAAAAATTTTTATAATAGAATTATCTGAGTGCATCAGAATTCGTACAGGAGAAAAAGGTAATACAGCAATTGGATAACTGTTTATAAAACTCAATGCCAATAAAAAATTTTTGAAAGGGAATGAATGATGACACCGAAAGAATTTTTCGAATTTGCAAAGAAGAACAAAGCAGAGATGGTTGACTTGAAATTCACCGACCTGTTGGGAACATGGCAGCACTGTTCTTACCCGACAGAGACATGGGATGAGAGCACTTTCGAGGACGGTGTAGGTTTCGACGGCTCGTCCATTCGTGGATGGCAGGGAATTCATGTCTCGGATATGCTGGCCGTGCCGGATCCGGCTACTGCCGTGATAGATCCGTTTTTCAAAGAACCTACTGTAAGTGTGATTGCAAACATTGTCGATCCTATTACCAAGGAAGACTATACCCGCGACCCTCGTCATGTAGCACGCAAGGGCGCAGCGTACCTTAAAGATACCGGCATTGCCGACACTTGTTACATTGGGCCGGAGCCGGAATTCTTCATTTTTGACGAAGTGCAATACGAGCAGAATCAACATACGGGGATGTACCGAATAGATTCTGTCGAAGGCGCATGGAACTCAGCCCGCTTTGAAGAGCCCAATCTCGGTTATAAGCCGAGTTTCAAAGGCGGCTACTTCCCTGTAAGTCCGACAGACACCTTCCATGACCTGCGTGGCGATATGGTTAACGAAATGCGAAAAATCGGTATCTTAGTCGAAGCCCACCACCATGAGGTTGCGACTGCCGGGCAGGCCGAGATCGATATGGTGTTTGCCGATCTTTTGAAGATGGCAGATCAGTTCATGTGGTACAAGTACATCATCAAGAACGTGGCCAAACGGAATGGCAAGACTGTCACGTTCATGCCCAAGCCTGTTTTTGAAGACAATGGCAGTGGTATGCACACACATTTCTCGTTGTGGAAAGGTGGAAAACCGCTATTTGCCGCCAGCGGATATGCCGGTCTTAGCGATATCGGTTTATATTCGATTGGTGGTATCCTTAAACATGCACCGGCAATTTTGGCCTTTGCAGCACCAACAACAAATTCCTACCGTCGCTTAGTACCCGGTTTCGAGGCCCCGGTTAACCTTGTTATGTCCAAACGCAACCGCTCAGCCGGGGTGCGCATCCCGATGTATTCGGAAAACCCGAAGGCCAAGCGACTCGAATTCCGCTGCCCCGATCCGACCTGCAACGGCTACCTTACCTGGACGGCAATGCTTATGGCCGCCATTGATGGTATCCAGAACAAGATTGACCCGGGCCAGCCGCTTGATCAGGACATCTATGAGATGACAAATGAGGAGTTGAACAAGTACCCGAAGACACCCGGCTCGCTGGCCGAGGCCATAGATGCACTTGAAAAAGACTACAAGTTCCTGACCGCCGGCAATGTATTCACAGATGATTTGGTCCAGATGTGGATTAAATGGAAACGGGAAGAGGAGTTGGATCCGATGGCCCTTCGGCCACATCCCTATGAGTTCCATCTTTATTACGACAGTTAATATTGGGCCTTTCTGCACATGAGCGTGCAGTTGGCATTGAGTCGTGGGTAAGGCTTGCTCGAAACTGTTAAGGGCAGAAGAGCAAGCCTTTTCCCGCAACTAAGTTGCTGATATTTACTCATCGTTAGTCACAAATTTCTCATGGCTTGTCAAAAAACGGTTAGCTTAGTATATAACCAACATGTTATTAGCTATACTGTTGTATCTATGATGAAACCTTATAGTTATTATTAGAGGAATTGTAATATCACATTAAGAACATTGTAGTATATTATTAGTAGAACTTATTTCAAGGACTATACTTAAAATAACAACTGCTATTTTTATTTAACAACCGAATATGGAATTTGCAAAATAGAGAAGGAGTTGATGAAAGAACCTTCCAAACTCACTATTTGAAACAACAGGATTCTGATATTCTCCGTGAATATTAAGTTTGCGTTGTAAGCACAAATATGATAGAAAAAAGGTCTTTTTGATAGATGTCGTAAAATTCTGATATATTGGTAATATAAAGACTTAGAATCAGCGGGAACATCATTACTGCTGTTGAAAAACGGGGGCTTAGAAAGTCATATATGAGTAACGAATTAGAACGGTCAGACCTGAATCTTGAAATAGTCGTACTTTATTGTCAACATGGCCTTTGCGATGAAGCAAAAGCATCCGACTGGTCCCGGGAAATTCCCGGCCTGTCCGTCCGTGCCATAATGATGCCCTGCAGCAGCAAAATAGAAGTTTCCTACATTTTTAGAATTCTTGAATCGGGTACCGATGCCGTCGAAATTGTCGCATGCCCTGAAAAAAGCTGCAAATTCCTTGTCGGAAGCCTCCGTGCTGAAAGACGCATTGAATACGTTCGCGGTTTGCTCGAAAAGATCGGCTACGCCCCCGAAAGAGTTGGCATCAGCCGTAAATTATCACAATCGCCGGAAAAACTGATAGAACTTGCAAGGGCCCGTGCCGATGCGGTCCGACCCCTTGGAATAAATCCTATGAAGAAAGGAAAATAACAGTGATTTTTGCAGAATGGAAACCGCTTGATGAGCTCATTGATAAACTCAAAAGCCACAAGAAGGTACTCTTAGTAGGCTGTGCGACCTGTGTTGCCGAATGTGCCGCAGGCGGTGAAAAAGAGGTGGAAACACTTGCACCGCTGCTTCGCATGGCTTTGAAAAAACAGGGCCATTCCATCGAGATAATAACTGAAACTCTCGAAAAACAGTGCGAATGGGAATTTGTCGAGCAGTTGGCTCAAAAGGCCGCCGAAGTGGACGCCATAATGAGTATCGCATGTGGCATAGGCATACAGGCTCTGGCCGAAAGGTACGATCCTCTGCCTGTTTATCCCGGCGTAAATACATCAGCTCTTACTATTCGTGAAGAAGCAGGCCTTTGGGCTGCGAGATGTGCAGCCTGCGGTGATTGCGTTCTCGGTGAGACTTTCGGTTTTTGTCCCGTCGCACGCTGCGCAAAGAGTCTCTTAAACGGTCCGTGCGGTGGAACTCGAAACAATGGAAAGTGTGAAATCGACGAAAACATAGATTGTGTCTGGAATCTTATCGTTGAACGTGCCGTTGAAAGAGGCCAGCTCGAATCGCTCTCTAAGCTGCAGAAAACAAAAAACTGGTCTAATTCACGTCATGGTGGACCAAAAAGAGTAATTCGGGAGGACCTTAGACAATGAAAACGTTTGCAGGAAGTAACCTGGGACGAATGCTCTCAGCCGGTCATTTCGCTGTTACTGCAGAAGTTGGTCCGCCACGTGGCCCTGATCCTGTTGAAGTGAAAAAGAAAGCCGGGATTCTTCGTGGTGTTGCCGATGCTTACAACGTTACAGATAACCAGACCGCTGTTGTTCGCATGTCAAGCATTGCAGCTTCAAAGGTTCTTCTTCAGGAAGGCCTTGAACCGGTAATGCAGATGGTGTGCCGTGACAGAAACCGTATTGCCATCCAGTCGGACCTGCTCGGTGCATGGGCTTTAGGGATAAGGAATGTCCTTTGCCTCTCAGGTGATCATCAGTCTGCCGGCGCAGGAGGCAAACTCCATGGCCATCCAGGCGCAAAGAACGTTTTTGACATCGATTCTATCCAATTGATTAGAGTTGTCAAAGGCCTCCGTGACGGGGCCGTCCAGGAAGGCGGGGACTCGATTTCGCCTGCCGCACCGTTTTTAATTGGCGCCGCCTGGACACCGCTCGGACCGCCCGAAAAATTCAGAACAATCAGGCTTGCGAAAAAAATCAACGCCGGCGCCGACTTTATCCAGACCCAAGCCGTGTATGATTTCAAACGTTTTGCAGAAGCCGTAAGGCGCGCAGAAGACATGGGCCTTACTGACAAGGCGGCGATTCTGCCGGGTATCATCGTCCCACGCTCAGCCGGGATGCTTAGGTATATGAACACTAATGTACCCGGTATCGAGGTTCCGGATGAGATGATCCGGAGAATGAAAGACGCCGCTGACCCCAAGGCCGAGGGTATTAAAATAACTCTTGAGCTTATTGATGCCATAAAGAACCTTAGCGGTATAAAAGGAGTCCACCTTCAGGCAATAGAGGCCGAAGCGCTCTTGCCGGATGTGATAAAGGCCGCGGGACTCCTTCCACGTCCGCACGTTTATTAGCCGAAACGGTCAGATTAATTCTGACTTGCATATATGAGTAAAGAATATGCCAGCAAAATATCATATTAAAGTTAAATCAGCGGAACCGAGGTTCTTTCCAATACCGAAGTTAAGCGCAATTGAAAGTGACGGGTGTCTCGGCTGTATGCAATGTGTTAAACGCGACGCCTGTGTCTATGATGTTTACAGAAAGCGAAGTTTCGATACACCGCAGGTTGTAGATACTGCCGACGTTCTCTGTATAAGCTGTATGCGATGCGTACAGGAATGCAAAAAGAACATCCTGTTCCGGGCGCCAAATCCCGAATACCAGAGGCTCGGTGACGAATATTGGCGCCCCGATATCATCACGAATATATGGGACCAGTCTGAGACCGGTAGGATTCCCGTCTCCGGCGCAGGTTACCGGGGCCTCTTCGCAAATTCCGGCTTCGATTCGATGTGGACCGACATGTCCGAGATCGTCAGACCTACAAGGGACGGCATACACGGCCGTGAGTACATCTCCACCGCAATAGAGCTGGGAAGACGTCCCGGGTGGCTACAATTTGATGAACATGATGACCTGGTCACCGATATTCCAGCTTTTGCCGAGATACCCATCCCTATAGTGCTCGACTTTCCGGAAAATAAGTTTGTCACTGACTCCATAAAGAAAGCGATAGTTGCCGCAGCAGTCGGCGTCAACACCTTCGCCGTCGCTTCTCTCAAGGATGCAAACGGTCTGCTTGAGAAGCATAAAGAGCATCTAATTGTGCGGTTCGACCCGGAATGCGATGACGTCAAAAAGCTTTACGGTACAGCTATTGTCGAACTTACCTGGTCTGAAAACATCCACGAAGTTATCACAAAAATAATCGAAGCCAATCCCGGCATAATCATATCGGTACGACTGCCGCTCGATGAAAACGCCGTTGAGCTGGCGACTGCTCTGGCGGCCGGCGGCGCTGGAATAATTCATCTTCAGGCCACTTATAAAGGCAAAGGCTTCGGAAAACGAAGCGAAGACTTCATAATCAAACTTGTGCAGGAAGTCCATGATGCCCTGCTGGAAAAAGCTCTGAGAGACCAGGTTACAGTCCTTATCAGCGGTGGAATGGCACTTGCTGAGCACGTAGCTAAAATAATACCCTGTGGAGCCGATGGCGTTGCCCTGGACAGGACACTACTGGTTGCACTGGGATGCAGGCTCTGCAAGGACTGCTCCGATAGAAAAAGCTGCCCCGTAGAAATTAACTCGACTCCTGATGACTGGGGAGCACAAAGAATAATTAACCTCATTGGATCCTGGCATTCTCAACTAATCGAGGTTTTGGGGGCAATGGGTCTCCGAGAAGTACGCCGCCTTCGTGGCGAACTTGGAAGAGTTATGTTCTTCGATGACCTTGAACGCGATAACTTCGGGCCGTTCTTCGGTAAAAGAACCCGCACTCTTGAAGAGTCACTCGAATCGGCTGCCGGTGAACAACCAACAGATCCGGCCCATGAAGCGGAGATTCAGGCGGATTATCCTGTAGCTAATGCGGAACTTGCCTCACCTTGTCCGTCAAGATTCAGAAACTCTCTTGCTGTCTATAGAGTCGTAAGAACATCTGATTGCGTATCCTGCGGCAAATGCACCAAAGTCTGCAAGTATGGCGTCCATGTAAAGGCAGGCAAAAGAATGCTCGCCCCAAAGTCGCATCTTTGCCGCGGCTCCGAGGTGTGCCGTCTTGCCGGTTCTTTCTGTGTCAACAGTTGCCCTGTAAACGCACTACGCGTCGGTCCCGACCCTATGTGGAAAGCGTTTGGCGACCCCCGCTGGACTGCGGATCTTCTGGTGAACACGTGGGAGCAGGCTGCCACTGGTATGCCCCCCAATAATAATATTGAGTACAAACACGGCGCCTCCGGAGGCGGTTTCGACAGGATAGACATCGTATTTCCTGAGAAGAAGCCGGAAAACTCATTCAAACCCCAGGATGTTGATCTTAGCATCACTCTTAACAAACGCCGAGACGGCCGCCCTGAGCTTCCTATTAGTATCCCGTTCTATGGCGGCGGTATGAGCTACGGCTCTATCAGTCTTGCAACCATGCTCTCAAGAGCGAAGGCTTACAAGGCCTTTAATTCGTTTACCTGTACGGGTGAAGGAGGCTACCCCGAAGAACTGAAAGAATACGATGACAACGTCATTGCCCAGGTGGCAACAGGACTCTTCGGTGTACGTGAAGAAACAATCCGCCGTGTGCGAATCGTCGAATTCAAATATGCCCAGGGTGCCAAGCCCGGCCTTGGCGGTCACCTGCTCGGTGACAAGAATACCCCTGTCGTTGCCAGAATGCGGGAGGCTGTTCAGGGAACCCCGCTGTTTTCACCGTTTCCTTTCCATTCGGTGTATTCCATCGAGGACCACAAAAAACACGTGGACTGGATAAAGGAAGTCAATCCCAATACCCTGGTTTCCGTAAAGGTCTCCGGCGCCAGCGACGTTGACATGGTTGCTGTTGGAAGCTATTACGCAGGCGCTCACATAGTTCATCTTGATGGAGGTTACGGCGGAACGGGTGCTGCTCCGGACATAGCCAAGAAAAACATCGCCATGCCCATCGAATACGCTGTCGGCAAGGTGCACAGTTTCCTAAAGAACGAGGGCATACGAGACAAGATTACTCTGATTGCTTCAGGTGGTGTGCGAACTGCCTGGGATGTTGCCAAGGCCATCGCCCTTGGCGCCAACGGCGTCGTGATTGGAACGGCCGAAATTGTCGCCCTCGAATGTATAAGGTGCGGTGCCTGCGAAAGCGGTAGAGGTTGTCCGAGAGGCATAGCTACCACTGACCCTGAACTTTCAGAAATGTTTGATTTGGAATGGTCAACACAGAGACTTATTAACATTTTTCACTCATGGTCGAAACAGCTTCAATACATTTGCTGGCGACTTGGATTGAAAAGTATAAAGCAATTGGTAGGCCGCTCCGACCTGCTCGCCCACTTTGACTACGATAACAGACCCGAGACGACAGGATGATAGCCTGCAGGATTAATAGTATAAAACGTGAGAATACAATATGAACAGATTTGCACAGAATATTCTTTCTTCAAGAAAAAAAATTATATCGGGTTTGAATCCTCAGGACTTCTCCGATGAGGATATGGTCCAGGAAGGAGGCTGTGGTGTTGTGGGTTTCGCATCGAGCATTCCGGTCAGCGGACGTCATATATTTGAACCTTCCTTCCAGATGCGAAACCGGGGCAACGGTAAGGGCGGCGGTATCGCTGCGGCCGGTCTTATGCCGGAACAGCTCGGCGTCGATGCCAAAATATTACGCGACGATTACATCCTGCAGATTGCTCTGCTTGACTCGAATGCCGCCTCTGAAGCGGAACAATTTATTACAGAAAACCTTAGCATCGACTACAGGGAAAAGCTCTCGCACGTTGAGGACTATCGCGAAGTAGGTCTTGAGGTCTCTCCACCCGATATCGTGAGGTATTTTGTCCGTGTAAAGGATGACAAGCTCAATCGCTTTGCTGAAGAAAACAACCTCGACAAGGCGCCCTCAAGGATTGTCGAAGACGAATTCATCTATCAGAACAGTTTTAATTTCAACACGAAGTTCTACGCATCACTCGGTGAGAAACGCGCGTTCGTCCTCAGCCATGCACGAAACCTTATGATCTTCAAAATCGTAGGTTACGCCGAACAGGTCGTCCAATACTACGGGCTTGAAGATTTGAAGTCCAATATCTGGATTGCCCACCAGCGATATCCTACCAAAGGCAGAGTCTGGCATCCCGCCGGCGCTCATCCTTTCATCGGCATGAACGAAGCACTTGTGCACAACGGTGACTTTGCGAATTACTACAGCATCTCACAGTATCTCCGCCAACACAACATAATGCCGCTTTTCCTGACCGACACCGAAGTTTCGGTACTGTTATTCGATCTCTGGCACCGCGTCTGGCGATACCCGATTGAATACGTCATCGAAGCTCTTGCCCCTACTATGGAGCTGGACTTTGCCAATCTTCCGGAAGAAAAGAAAAAAATCTACCGTACCATTCAGGCCACGCACATGCACGCCTCGCCGGATGGTCCGTGGTTCTTTATCATTGCCCGAAGCAATCCCGATGAAGACAAACTACAGTTGCTCGGCATTACCGATACAGCTATGCTAAGGCCTCAGGTTTTCGCTCTTCAGGAAGGTGACGTTAGCATTGGCCTGATATGTTCCGAAAAACAGGCCATCGATGCGACGCTGCATTCCCTAAGTTCGGAAGACCCTCGTTTTCGTCCCGTTGCCGACCGCTATTGGAACGCACGCGGCGGCAGCCACACCGATGGAGGCGCATTTTCCTTCACCATCGAAAACGCCGGCGGCAAAAATGCCGCTCTATCCTGTGCCGACAAGTTTGGTAAACCCATCAACTGCCCCCCCGGAGATTGGGCTGTCAATTTTGCCTCAGAGCCGGATACTCAGAGAATGCCCGCTGACCTTGCCGAGGAGATAGAAATTTCCGTAAAGCTGAACAATGCAAATGCTCTTTTCACGGATTTGTCGAGGCGAATAGCCGGCCTGGATTTCAACTCCCTCCGGTGCATAACCTCTCAGCTTGAAGAAATAGCATCACAGGGTTATGCGCAGTTTAACTGGGCCCTTGAGGTCCTTTCGCTTCTAAATGATCGGAGATACAATTGCGGTAAAATGAAACGATCGGTCGTACTGCAGATAATACGCCGGGCTATTGATTCGATACTCAAATCAGCTCCTTCAATAACCGAAAACAGTTCTGCGCATTCCAGAAGCATCGACTGGGATACACGCGGCAACATCAGGGTTCCGCAGGACAAAGAATCTACCCTGATAGTTAACGCCCGCGGCTTCCCGCCGGAAGGCGAAGAATGCGATGCGAAACTTTTAGTAAGAGCTTATGAGCTTGGCTGGAAACGTTTCATTGTATATGGGCTTGTGGGTCAGCGTTTCACGGGTTGTGGGTTTGGCCCGGACACCACCGGCGTTCAAATCGATGTTTTCGGTTCTTCCGGTGATTACACTGCCTCCGGAATAGACGGAATGGAAATCTACATGCACAACAATGCTCAGGACCAGCTCGGTCAGATTATGAAAACAGGTCGCCTGGTTATATATGGAGATGTCGGACAGGCTTTCATGTATGGTGCGAAAGGCGGCGAAGTCTATGTCCTCGGAAATGCTGCAGGACGTCCCCTCATCAACGCGGTAGGCCGGCCTCGCGTAGTTATCAACGGAACGTGTCTTGACTTCCTCGCCGAATCTTTTATGGCGGGTGATCCGCTCAACGGCGGTGGTTTTGTCATTGTAAATGGAATAGAGTTTGATAACAAAGGCCGTGTCGTTTCGCAGGAGTCACCCTATCCCGGTTCAAATCTTTTTTCTCTTGCCTCCGGCGGTGCTATTTACATAAGAGATCCACACGACAAGCTGGTAAAAGGCCAATTAAACGGTGGTTTTTTCACTAAACTTACCGAGGACGACTGGCAGCTCATCCGGCCGTATCTTGATACCAACGAGCAGCTCTTTGGTATCTCGATTGAACGTGATTTGTTGACTGTCGACAGCGTGAGGCGCGCCCCTGAAGATGTTTACCGAAAGGTCAGTCCCGTCAGATCTGCCGTGCTTGCAAAAGAATCGGTCCCTGAGTAAACACAATCTGATAACATTATTTTGTGTTTGACCGCTTCAAACGTACCAATATCTGATTTCTCTTCATATCGAACCTTTCCCCTCGAGGAACAGGTTTTAGAGTGATCTGTTTTTCAAAATCCGGGTAGCCTTCACAGGAAACATGAAGGAGATAATTATCGGGTGCCGCAACGAACATTTTTTGCCATCCCATCTGGTGTTCAGGCTCAATTATTTTCCCATTTGAAGATAAATACACCGAGGCATTGAGCAGCGCTCCTCTCTCTGAGACAACCGAGATAATTGTTATCGCTATAGATACAGGAATTTCAAAAAGAGAAGGATCAATACCCTGTCTCGAGCTGTGTGTTCGGAGAAACCAAGTTGTTCGGCCCCTGACGATAAGACCTGTCCTCGCGGTAATAAAGAACCAGTGGTTCTCGAAACCT